>JAJDGJ010000001.1 GCA_030265585.1 Erysipelotrichaceae bacterium OttesenSCG-928-M19
TAACATCCAAAGATTCTTTGAGTATTCTCCTATATAATCTTCCATTTTATTTGCTAGAAGAAACTCATCACGATTGTTAGCATCTTCTCTAATTGCACTAAATTTACCAATTAGATATTCATAAGCAGCAATCATCTTATCAATTACTTCTGCTTTATTAAATTTCTTTAATTCATAATATTCAACTTCTGATAGTTTATCATATTCTGCTAATGAAATAATTGGAAAGACATCATTCATTTTCAAATACTCAGCAACATCATCGTATTTTTCAAATAAGTCCTCATATAGTTCCTCTGTTAATTCGTGATACTCCATAAAACTTTCATCTTGAATATTCCAATGTAAACTATGTATATTTACATTAATCTTCATTAAATCTGCTAACAAGCTTTGTAATAATTCATTTCTTGCCATTTTTATAGCCTCCTTCTTATCTATTTTATCTATACCTTAATTATACTAGATATAATTAAATAGGCAATTAATATGCTCCCTTATTTATAATTACTATAATTTATACACAATTTAAATTACTCTTTTTTGCGCTCTGGTCTTTTAGGAAACCACCCTTTTTTTACTCTTTCTTCTTGTTCTATTATTTCATGAATACTCCATAACCAACTAAACCCTGTGATGCCAAGTATAGCTGATAGAAAGACATTATCTTGAAAATAGTACGCAGCAATTAAAAATAGTATTCCTGCAACTAAAAATAAAGGCCAAATTTTCTTAGAAAAATAATATTCCCCTTTTGTTACAATTGGATGAAAAATTCCAATAATTACAAAAGAAATAAACCCAATCAAAATCCCTTGCATACCTATACCTCCTTGTTTATTCTATTATAACGATAATAGTTACTATTTTCAATTAAATAACAATTAAACTTTTTTTATTTATCAACTAACCATAAATATGGTATAATTTTCTTAGGTGATTCAATGGATTTTTTTCTAATTTGTGCTCTTATTTGTTTTATTATCTTTATCATAATCAAATACCTTGATAATGCTTCCATTTTTAATGGTCTTTTTTTTCTAATTAGTTGCAGCTGTTTTTTTATCGCTTATTTGACTTTTGCTTATGAATCAAGTTACTCTTTGTTAAAGCTGAGTGTTTATTTAATATTCATCATAATGATTGCTATCATGCTTTTTGGTGTTTTTATTTTATTAATTTTTCTTTTCTATAATGCACGTTTAGTTTATAAAAAGGAAGCCCATACTTTAGCGAATAGCTTAACTCTATTTTTAGGAATTGCGATTATAGTGCATCTAGCAAGTGCTTATTTTATTGTTAATTTTACATTTCCTAAAGCAATTATTGCTCTCTATAATAGTTTAACAATTGGCCTTATAGTTTGTATCCTCCATGTTATTGTCTTTCTAACAAGTGCCTTCCTTGCTAATTTTAACATTAACAGAAAAAATAAAGACTATATTATTATTCTTGGCAGTGGACTAATTAATGATCAAGTTACTCCACTACTAGCTAGTAGAATTGATATAGCGCTTAAATTTTATTATCGACAACAAAGAAAAACAACACCACCTATCCTTGTTTTTTCTGGTGGACAAGGCGCTGATGAAGTAATAGCTGAAGCGCAGGCTATGCAGGAATATGCATTAAATAAGGGAGTTCCTAAGGATCATATTCTAATTGAAGATCAATCTCATACCACTTTAGAAAATATGCAATTCTCCAATAAAGTCATTCAACAACATAGTAAGAAAACTAAGAATAAATGTTTATATGCTACTAACAATTATCATGTTTTTAGAGCTGGAATTCTAGCTAAGAAAGCTAACTTAAAAGCTAGAGGGATTGGTGCTAGAACAGCCTTCTACTATTTGCCTAATGCTATTATTAGAGAATATTTTGCTTATTTTTGGTTACATAAAAAGATCTACTTAACCTTTTTAATCATTCAAACTATTCTATTATTTTTAATTTTTCTTTTTTTATAATTTTTTTTACAAAATAACCCAATTTATATAATTTATGCTATAATACTTTACAGGTGATATTTTGAAGATAAAAAACATTAATCTAATTAAAGTTGTTGGAATTCTATTAGTTATTATAATTCATTTTGGACCAATGAACTACGCACACACAAATGATAAACTAGATTTCAATTTCTTTTTATTATACCGTAGTTTTCTAGCAATAGGAGTTGCTCTATTATTAATAGTAAATGGTTATTTAGTTATTAATAAAAATTACTCTTTAAAGAAAATTCTTATTAATATAGTTCATTTAGCTATTTTGTTGTTTGTCTTCAAATTTATCTATGCTTTAACATTTAACGAGCTTAATTTTACAATTGACTCATTTTTATACTCACTGATGACAACAGCAGCTAAAAATTATCGTGTTAATCATCTCTGGTTTATGTATGCTTTAATTGCAATCTATTTTCTTTTACCTTTGATTTCAAAAATCTTTGAAAATAAGAAACTATATTTATATTTAACTATTTTAGTTTGTAGCTATTCATTTGGTTTTATCATAATTGAAACAATTTTTAATTTAACTAATAATTATGAGATGCAATTATTTCAAACACTTTATCCGTTTCAAACTCATTATTTATTTGCTTTAAGTTATTTTTTATTAGGTGGTTTAATTAGACAATATGAGGATAAAATTAAAAACTTGCAAATAAATAATATTGTTCTTATTCTTATTATGCTTTCTTCACTAGTTATTCAGGCTCTTTACTTTGTTTTTATTAATAATCTTTCTCAAGAGAATTTTGATCCAATGTATAATGGTTATTCCACTTTAACAACTGCTTTAAACGCCACTATCTTATTCTATTTACTTAAATATAGAGTAAGAGAACTCAATCATAAACACCTTGATGGTATCGCCTATTATTCTTTAGGCATCTACTTAATTCATTGGCCGCTTGCTTTTTATCTAAAAAAGCAATTCTTAAGTAACTACTTTGTCTTAGATTATCTAAGTAATATTATTATCAGTTTAGTAATACTATTAATTTGTTATTTACTTTGTTATTTGCTAGGTAAAAATAAATATCTACAAAAACTAATTAAACTTTAATGAAAGGTGATACTATGTCGCAAATTGCTATTATTATTCCAACATATAATTCTCAAGCATATCTTATATCATGTTTAGAATCTATTAATAGACAAACTTACCAAGGTAAGATTAACCTTTATCTAATTGATGATTGTTCTACTGATAATACTGTTGAGATAATTAATAACTTTCAGTTTAGACCACATATTAAACTTAGTTTAATGATCAATCAAGAGAATATGACTCAAGGCTATAGTCGTAATACAATTTTGAAAGACATTATAGAACCTTATGTCGTTTTTTTAGATAGTGATGATTATCTTGATGAAAGATTTCTAGAAATAATGCTTGAAAAATGTCAAAGTACTAATAGTGATATTGTCTTTTCTGATTGGATTTTTTACCATGATGAGTTTCAACAATACGATTTTAAGAAAAGTGATTCATTACTACATATTGAGAAATTAGAAGGTAATGACTGCGCTAATTTATTAGCATTAAATATTTACTTTAGTACACCAGCAATTTATAAAACTACCTTTTTAAAAGATCATAAAATTCTTTATGGTGAAGGTTATTGGTATGAAGATTTTGAGTTCATTGTCAATTGTGCTATGCATGCCCAGAAGATTACTTTCTATCACTATCCTCTTTATATTGTCAGATCTCATGATGTTTCAACCACAAAACAAAACTATGATGGAGCTAAGCATCTCTATTCATTAGAGAAAGCTGTTTTAGCATCACTTAATTATTTATATGATCGCTCTGAATATGCTATCTATTATTTCTATCGCTATATCATTTTAAGAACATTACTTTATACTAGAACTAGAGCACCATTACGTTTTCGTTATCAATGCATTAAGCGTATTAATCAACTATTAAATAGGAATCAAAACTATAGTTTACCTGATAAAAATTCTACTTTATTAAATTATATTTTTAATCAAGGCATCCTAAAAAATAATCAATACTTAAAGATTATTTATAAAGATTGGCGTATTCGTATGGGTAAAAAAAGAAGGCTTGCTTTTAATGAAATTAAAATGAAACTTGGTTCTCGTAGAGTTAAGCCTCACAAAATCTTATTTGTTGGTTTTGATGATGAGTTTAAAGGAAATAGCAAGTATTTATTTAATTTAATGCGTAATAAAAAATATGATATTACTTTTTTGCCTAACTATAAGAAGAACTCAATTGCTTACTATGCTCAATTAAATAGTGCTAAATTAATTATTTTTGAGACATGGTCTGGTTTTAGCTATCAAAAAAAGGATAACCAAGTCTATTTGCAACTATGGCATGGTTCACCCTTAAAGAAAATGGCTTTTTCATCCCTAGAAAGATATGTTATGGAAAAAAATCGTTTCAGTAAAGCTCGTCGCTTTAATGATTATCAACAATGGGATTATCTATTAATTGATAATGAAGGTGATGATTATTATTTTAATGATTGTTTCATCTACAATAATTTTAAAATACTTCCTTATGGTTATCCACGAGTTAAATGGTTAATACACAATAATAATGAACAAGTAAAGTCATTATTAAAGAAAAAATATCATATTACTAAACCTTTAATTCTCTATGTTCCTACTTGGCGTGATAGTCAATTAATTAATGATGATACTAGTTTTCTACTTAATATAAAAACTTTACAAGCTAAATACCCTCAATATCAGTTTCTAAGTGTTGAACACAGCTATTTAAGTAATATTACTTATAATCACGATATCCAAGAGTTACTTTTAATATGTGATTTAGTGATTTCTGATTATTCATCGATCATCTTTGATGCTCTAAAGATTAATAAAAAAATCCTTCTCTATCAACCAGATTTAGAAGAATATCGCAGCTATCGAGGTCTTTATGAAGATAGATTCGTTGCTTTTAAAGATATAATTTGTTACAATGGAGAAGAAATAGTAGATAATATTACTAATTATGAGAATATTCCAATAATTGATGTTGATAACTATATTGATTATGATGAGTTTGAAGATAGATTTATGAACTTACTTAAGGAGATAGGATTAATTTATGAATAGAAAGTATTTTTTTAGCTTTTTTTTATTAGCAGTACTGCTCTTTACCAAAGATAGTCAAGCTGTAACAAATTGTCATCAAGTTTGTCCAATTAGCTCTTTTGAGAAAACAACTTTAAACAAAAAAAATATTGTAGAGAAATACAATCCCTATATTGAGTTTAAAAATGGTAATAAAAATAGTCTTATAACTAACGGTAAGCTATTTTATAAGGGCAAAGAAGTTGGCTTTAGCAAAACTAATAAAAAGAAAGAAATCATTGAAATTGATACTATTGACTATATTTACCAAAAACAAAAAAAGTATCAACGTTATGATTGCCCCGATGATGGTGCCTTCTTAACTGATGATTTTGCGATCCATGGTTGCATGGTTTTCAATTTTACGATGGTTAACAATGCTATTAACAACAAGCAAACTTCAATCAAAGAATTATATAACAATGGTTATCGTTGTCATTTTGATTATGAAAAGGCTAAAGATGAATTTGGTTATAGTGAATATCAAAAGATTGATATTTCAAATGAATTTACTAATGATATTAATTATGAGTTTGAAAATAAAGATGATATTGTAAAGAATGGTAAAAAAACTTTTGTTTTAAAAGACATTCTTCAATACAATAAAACACCAATTATGGTTTGGCTTGTTCCCAATAATGATACTACTTTAGATGAAGGCCATTTAGTAACAATTTATAAATATGAGAAACAAAATCAAGAAGAGCATTTTTACTTCTATGATACCTTTAATCAAAAAACACCATCAAGAGATTTTAATGAGTTTATTACAAGATGGAAAATAGCGCAGCTTTATTTATTATATTAAGGAGGAAAAATGAGAATGAAAAAAATTATTTGTTTAGCATTAGCTTTAGTTTTTGTTTTAGGAATAAACAACAATATTAAAGCGACTGAAATTATTACGGAATTAGAAGGAGCTAATGTAAAGTACCAATTAACTGCTGATGGAAAAGTATATGCATCAGGTCAAAATACTAATGGACAATTAGGGTTGAATCTTGCTGATAACGCTGTAGTTGAACTTGATGAAACAACAGGCCTAGGAAAACAAATTCCTTATTTACCAACAATTAAGAGTATTTCATATGATGATTACACACTTACTCTAACATATAGTGACTCAATTCAATATGTAATTGGTAAAAATGGTTATGCTCCAAAACTAGGTTATAGTGCTAATTATAATAGTTACTTAAAAAATGAGAAAGCTAATTATCCACAAAAAATAACCTTAACTAATGGTGCGATTACTCGTTTAGAAGTCTATCAGAATTATACTTTGAAGAAATATAAAACAATTACTATTTTTAAAACAAAGCAAATTATTAGTGACATTTATGATAGCAATAATATTGTTAAAGAAAGAAGAGATTTCAAGTATAACAGTAGTGGCTCAACAATAAAATTTGATTTACGTCAGTATAATGTAAAAACAAGAAAAGAGGCAAGACATTTAGCGTATAACTATAATAGTTCATGTCTTTTAATCAAAAGAATAGATTATCGTTATTATCATAACAAGAAAAGAATATATTCAATAAGCAATTATTCAAATGCTATTATTAGAAATCAAACCGTTTATAATTATAAAAGTAAGAAAGCATATCGCTCAAAGATAACAACTAGACATTACAATAATAAAGGTAAATTAATTAAGAAATACATTACGAACTATCGTAGTAATAAAAAAGCATCATATCGTTGGTATGCTACTTATCGTCCTGATTTAAAAATTAGATTAGGTGTTACTAAGAAATATTACAATAAAAGAGGTAAATTAACTAAAATAGATGCTAAAGTTGAAGGTATCAAGTTTTATACTCAAAAAGATTCAAGATGGCGTTATAAAAGATGTAGTAAATCTCCATATAATGGCTCAATTGAACAAAATGGTTGTATGTTATCATCATTTTCAATGATTAATAGTATTTACAATCCAAATGTAAATCCAGGGCAATTATTAAATTATGGTCTTGATTGTTATTTAGACCATAACTTAGCAGCTAAAAAGTTTGGCTATACTGTTCAAAACACTTATTCAACAAGAGGTTATACTCGTAAAGCTAATACTTCATTTTATAACTCTAAGAAGCTAATCAAAAATAATAAATCAACTTATACAATTAAGGATGCTATTACTACTCAACATCTACCTGTGCAACTTTGGTTAACTCCTTCTAAAAGAATGCACCGTGGCCATTCAGTAGTGGCTTATCGCTATATTTATAAAAATGGTCGTTGGGATATTAAAATCTATGATCCATATCCACTTGGCTCACCAAGCCGTTCTCTAAAAGATTTAGCAACACGTCATTATATTGCTAAAGCACAAGTATGGGAAAGAGATTTAGTAGAGTAATTTAATAAATTAAAAAGAATGCAAGTAATGATTAATTATTTGCATTTTTTTATCCTCACCATATAACATTTCTTTTTACTAATAACAGTACCATATTCAGCACCATTGTAGTAAAACTTATATTCAATTTATTAAAATATTCATGTTGGAAATTATAAGATTAACTGCACCAAATTCCATATCATATATTTTTCATTATATATATCCATAGACACCAACATGCCTTTTTGTATTTACAATAATTTTTGCAACAAATATCTGACTAATTGAGCATCAGTTATTTCTATCTCTTCGTTTGATTTTAATAATATAATAAATTGTGAAGTATGATTGTTAGCTATTTTACTTTGACAACACTTAACATTCATCTTCCCATTCAATCGTTATATTTGTATCTGGAATATCAGCTAAAAAGCCTGAAAAATATTCCATTAATTTAATAGCATTTTCCGGAATTTTCTCCATATAATCGACACTAAAAATTATCCCCTTATGCTTTTTAAAATGATTATTAACTTGTCCACTTACCACAAATTCAATATAATTATTTAATTTTTCTTGCAATAATATTAAATGTTCATATTCATTAGACCAATCCATATCATCAAATATCTTAATGATTACTTCCCCAGTTGGTGTTTGTCCAATAGCATCTATTTTATTTAATTCTCTTAGTCCCATTTTATCTTCCTCCAAATATTTTTTTTATAATACTTTTTCTTGGTATTTTTCTACCAAGCTTCTTTAAACAATAATCTCTAATATATTCATTGATTGACTTTTTGTCATCTCTAAATTTACCATATTCATAATTATCAAGTAATACTGTAACAATATCTAAAGCTTCTTGATACTTTTCTTGTTTTATTAAATATAGCATTTTTACTAAATCTCGATCAATATAGTTTTCATTATCCACTAATTTATAAAATGCATCATTATCATTTTCATATCTGGTATTAAACTTAATAATTATATCTTTAATACCCTCTAACATTTCTACTGAATAATCAGCACTTATGTCATCACAAAATAATTTAAATTCACCAATTTCTAACGGTAAGATAGTAAATGCTCCAATTGCTCTTAAACTAGCAGGTTCATCCTTGTTTTCTGGCATATTGAAAATCTCCCAAAAAATATTATCTATTTCAAATGGCTTTGCGTCTACAGTAGTTAATATTTCATAACCTTTTTCCTTAACTGTAATATAAAGCATCGAATAATAAATATAATCATCTTCAACAAAATAAATTAGATAATCTCTAAATTTGAAATTTGTCTCTTTAATACTACTTTTTATCCTTTTCTTTAGATCATTATATATTTCTTTTTTTGTTTTTTCTATATCTTTTCTATTCATTTTTCAACCTCATTTTCTCATACTTCTAACTACATCAAACTTTGTGCCTTTTGGTATTACTGTGCCTTTTTTTAAAAATCCTTTACCTTTTCCTACAACAATTCCACCATTCTTTTCAAGATATTTTTCTGCCAACCTTTGATTAGGTGTTAATTGTGCCCCTTTTGATGCCTTATACTCTTCAACAATTATTTTTCCTGTTTTTTTATCAATACTATTCCATCCGCCACAAATCTTATTTTTTTACCATTTTTTCCTATAAACTCTATTGTTACTTCTTCTATAGAATATGCTTTCTTTTTAAATTTTTTAGTTGTTTCTTTACCCATTCATCATCACTTGTATGTGCACAAGTTTTAACTACTTGCAATATTATTAATCTTACTGCAAGTATCTTTTTTATCTTTCATTGTTAATTTCCTTTATAAGTTATGAATATATATTATAGTATCATAAATCGATTAAAAATATATACTTTTTATATAACTTATTAGGATACTTTACATTAATCAGTGAATTAAGTTAATTACAACAATATTATATGTTATCTTTAGTTTTATTAGAATGTTATATTTAATTGCTATTAACTATCTTTATTAAATATGGTATCATTATACAGTAATTAATTTATAAGGAGGTTAATTATTTGTCACAGTCGACTGATCTAAAAAAAGCCAACAAATTATTAACGCTGCTCCTCTTTTTTGTAAGACTATCGAACTTTATTATGTTTACAGTATTACTATTGTTTTTTATTTCTCTAATAAGTACTGTTCTCTTAGATAGATTTGCGATTGATAGTTATTTTACAACTCAGCTAGGCTTACTATTGGTTAAATCTGATTATACAAGGGGTATCTTATATCCAGCTATCTGGTTATCAAAATTTAGAATGGGTAACTTTATTTTCTTTACTATCTTTACAATCATTATTATTTTATTAAAGAGAAAGTTTAAAAAGGTTGCCTATGCTAAAGCAGAGAGCGTTGGTAATAAAATTATCGCAAGTATCTCAAATCTTATTGTTAATGCTGTAGTAATGTTATTAATTGCTTTAGTCTTTTTGAATATCACCTTTATTAGTTTTGTCAATAACACTTTTGAAAATGTCGCTCAAAGTGATGCTAATTTGAAATATCAAAACAAAGTTGATTTCTTGCAAGCATATTTAAAACAAGAGGATAAGAAGGCTACTATTCAATTAGAGAAAATAATTAAAGATGTTAGAGAAAACAAAATAGATATTGAACAATTATCTGATCAAGAATATATAAAGCTCGCTAAAAAAGTTAGTTCTTTAATAAATAAAAAAGCTGGTTTACCAACACTAGAGGAACATTATTTTAGAAATAATTTTAGTCGTGCACCAGCAACCCTAGATGAGATGATAAGTACTGTTCAAAATGATAATAGTATCTTTAAATGGCATTTAGTAGCACCACTTGATTCTACCTTTCATATGTTTAATCAAGATGGTGAGTATAATTTAAAGTTTTTATCTGAAGATGGACATTTTGAAGCTGTTTATGATATTAGAGGTCAGCTCTTAACTGAAGTAAATGACCCTATTAATATGGGGACCTTTAACTATGCTGATTCAATACTCTATCCTGAAAAACATTCTATCTATGATGTTCTGCCTTATTTTGTGTGGAACAATACTAACGATCTAGGCGAAATCTTAGATATTGATGATAGTAAATATCAAGATAATGAAGATGCCCAAAGACGTTATGAATATATCAAGGATTTATTAGAAAATTAACTTAATACTATTTATTTATGATATAATAAAAATGCACTAAAATAACAAGGAGGTTAATAATGAAAAGAAAAGTAATGTCACCTTTTACAATAATTGGTTTAGTAATGATTATTGGCTATTTAATCTATGAAGCCATTTTTAAAGCCATACCAGATTCAATTGGTATTCCACTACTAATTATTGCCATTATCTTTATTGTGGTTGGTAATGTCCTTGTTAGAGTTCACAATAAGAAAATAGATGATAATAATAAATATGAATAGAAATTAAAACTATCTTGTTATTAGTTAATAAGATAGTTTTTTATATAAAAAAAAGATAGATCTTAATCTATCTCATTTTCAATTTTAGTAAATCATTCTCTTAGCATAGCTTGGTGTAAAGCTAGATAACTTTTTAGATTGAACACCTGTGCTAGGTGTACTAGCATGTACATAACGACCATTTCCAACATAGATTCCTACATGGTATGGTGAAGACTTACTACCCCAGAATAAGACATCCCCTGGTTGTAATTTCTTTGTACTAACTTTAACATATTTACCTTTTTTAGTTTGATTATATGAAGCACGACCAATGTTCATATTAGTTGTCTTTTTATAAACATAACTTGTAAAGCCACTGCAGTCAAATCCAGTTTTTGGATTTGTACCACCTGAACGATACTTTTTACCAACTAAAGCTTTAGCTTCTTTTGAAACAGCTAATCTTTTTCCTTTATTAGTATGATATTTTATACGATATACTTTACCTTTTTTATTATATGCAACTGTCGCATATACTTTCTTTAAAGGTGTTTTACTTTTTGTATGAGTATTATAATAATAGTAAGCTCTATATTTAACTTTTTTATTCTTATTATATTTATATACTACAGCTAATAAGCGCTTATTGTTTTTACCATATTTTGTGGTAGTTAACTTAGTAGCTTGACCATTTGTCTTATAAGTATATAAATGAGTATAGTATAATTTACTATTTTTATAAGTATATACTTGTTTACGATTTACTTTATTATTATTACCATATTTTGTCACTGTTTGATTATTTAATTTTCCTTTTGCATTATACGAATACAGATTAACATTGTATAGCTTTGCACCATCTTTAGTAACTATTTTCTTTGTCTTTACTTTATTGTTACTGTAGTAAGTATACGATGTTACTGCTTCCTTCTTTGCTTTAATATGATTAGAATTGGCTACAAAAACACTTAATGCCAAACTAAACACTACTATCCCTTTTAAGTATTTGTTAAATACCATCATATCACCCTATAGTCATAACTTTATTGTGATGTCTCACATCACACACCATCTATTTTACAGGATATTTTTACGTTTTTTTGTTCATAATATGTTCATTTCTAACAATATTTTTATAGACCTATTATAATAAATTTCAATTCTTTTTTTTATTATAATATGGTAGAATACATATAAGCGGTTGTAGCAAAATAGGTAATGCAACGATTTGTGAAATCGTCATTAGAGGTTCGAATCCTCTCAGCCGCGCCAAACAAAATTAGAGGTGAATAACTTGAGTTATATTGAAATAAAAGATTTAAAAAAAATATATCAAATGGGTGACATTGAAATTAAAGCTTTAAATGGTATTTCCACATCAATTAAAAAAGGTGAATTAGTAATTGTTGTTGGTGCTTCTGGCGCTGGAAAGACAACACTGTTAAATCTAATCGGCGGTATGGATAGTGCCACAAGTGGTTCCCTTTTTATTGATGATGTTGATATCACAAAATACAATGATCGAAAGCTAACTAAATATCGTCGTGAAGATGTTGGTTTTGTTTTTCAATTTTATAATCTAATTCCTAATATCACAGCTCTTGAGAATGTTGAAATGGCTTGTGAAGTTGCATTGGAACCTTTTGATTCACAAACTGTTCTTAGTGATGTTGGTTTAGCCGATCGTTTTGATAACTTCCCTTCACAACTATCTGGTGGACAACAACAAAGAGTATCAATTGCACGTGCTATTGCTAAAAACCCAAAACTACTACTTTGCGATGAGCCAACAGGAGCTTTAGATTATGAAGCTGGTAAAGCTATTTTAAAACTATTACAAGATATGGTTGAAAACTACAATATGACTATTATTGTTATTACTCATAATACTGCTATTGAAGCAATCGGTGATCATATTATAAAAATGAAGAATGGTGTTATTTACGAAGAATATTATAATGATAATCCAGCTGATATCTCTGAGGTAGAATGGTAATGAGTAAGACAATTTTTAAAATACTAATTAGAAAGATCTTTAACGCTAAAGCTCAATTTTTATCACTTATAGCTATTAGCGCTGTTGGTGTGGCCATGTATGTAGGTATTCTTTCTGTTCCAACAAGTATGCAAAGTAATGCGCAAGTTTATTTAGAAAATCAAAACACTAGTGACTTAGATTTAAATAAAGTAACAGGCTTTACTAAAAAGGATCTTAAAAAAATAAAGAAAAAACATAAAAATATCGAGCTTGAGAAAAGTATAACTTTAGAAGCTACTACTTCATATAAAGATCAAGAAATAATTACCAGACTACATTCTAATCAAGAAATCAACAAACCTTATCTTATTAAAGGAAAAGAGATTACTAAAGTAAATGATTGTTTGGTCGATAATGAAAATGAACATCTTTATGGTAAGGATATTAAAATAAAAGCTTTGGATCAAACTAAGAAATGCCATGTTGTTGGTGTTATCTATTCACCAAGCTATCTTAGTATCAAAACTAAAGGTTATAGTAGTCTTAGTACAGGACAAGTTAAATTAATACTATATACTCATCCAGATAAAGCTTACTCCTTTGTTGAAGATATTCCTTTTATTGAGCCCTATAATACACTTAGTATTGTCTATCCAGATAAACAAAATAAACAAATTTTTAGTGAAGATTATCGTCTTGAAATAAATAAAAAGGAAAAGGAAATTAAAAACTTATTTGATAAAGATGAGATTACAATTATTAGTCGTGATGATAATCAAAGTATCGATGGTTTTTATAATGACTCATCTAAGATTAGAGAGATTGGTGCCATCTTTCCTGTTATCTTCTTTCTAGTAGCTGCAATGGTAGGTTCAAGTACCATGTCCAGAATGATTGAAGATGAGCGAATGCAATTAGGTGTCCTAAGTGCAACAGGCTATTCTAAAGCTGCTATTACATCAATATATATAATCTATGCTTTATTGGCAGTTGTGATTGGCTGTGCCTTAGGAATTCTCATTGGTTTCTCAATAATACCAACAGCAGTTATTATTGCCTATCATGTTCTCTATCAATTACCACCTCCTATTATCTTCTTTGATTTTGATATTTCTTTACAAGCAATTATTATTGCGATTGTAATGATTGTCGGTTCAACTTTATTAGTGGCTCTACATCAAATAAAAGATAACTGCGCTACTTTATTACGTCCAAAAGCACCCCTTGCTGGTAAAAAAATCTTTTTAGAAAAGATAAGGTTTATTTGGACACGTCTATCTTTTATTAATAAAGTTAGTACCAGAAATGTATTCCGTTATAAAAAACGTTTGTTCATGACAATTCTAGCAATTATGGGATGTAGTGGTCTACTAATGACTGGTCTTGGAATTAGAACTTCTGTAGCACCCATTGTTGATAAGCAATTTGATGAAATTTATCAATACGATATGATTGCCTACAATACTAATCTTAATGAAACTGAAGTTAATAAAGAATTAAAAAAACTAAGCAAGATTAAAAACCTTGATAGCCTGATTGCTACTAATCGTCAAAATGCTATTGCTTATCAAGATAAGGATGAATATGATCTTGTTGTATTAATGGCTAATGATGCCGATAAACTAAATGATTATATTAAATTTGATCAGGAGTTTACTGATAATGATATTGTTATTACGCAAAAACTAGCTGCTGATTTCAATTTAAAGGCTGGTAGTAAGTTTAAAGTTGAAATTGATGATAAAGAGTACACTTTTAAAATATCTGGTATTACAACGCAGTATGTTGGAAATTTTCTTTACATTAATAAGGATGTCTATCAAGAACATTTTAATAAAGTAAAATATAATAGTTTTTTAATAAAGCATCATGGATCAACAAGTGAAATCACTAAGCAGCTTGAGAAACAAAGTTACTTTACAATGATAGATGATGATACGATTTATCAAGATACTATTGGTGATTCAATTAATGGTATTAATCAATTGGTTTATATTATGATTGCTTTTGCAGGTATTTTAGTTATTATTGTTATGTATAGTTTAACTAGTATTAATCTAATTGAAAGAAGACGTGAACTCGCAACTTTAAAAGTTCTTGGCTTTTATAATCGTGAAGTATCTAATTATGTTTTAAAAGAAAATATTTCTTTAACTATTATCGGTCTCTTTATTGGTTTGATTTTTGGTAAATATCTCCATATATATATTATCTCTATGGTTGAAGTAACTGATATTTCCTTTATTATGGAACAACCACCAATTAACTATTTCTTGACCTTTGGGATTACCTTATTATTTTCTTTAACAGTCAATCTTGTTATGCAAAGAAAGATAAAGAAAATCGATATGGTTGATTCATTAAAATCAGTTGAATAAAAAAAGTAATTTGTATAAAATTACTTTTTTAAATTCTTATTTATTAATTTCTTTATTTTTTGGTAGTCATTAACTTCTAATAACCTTTTTAAAATTGGATCAATTTTATAACGTACTACAATATTATACTCCTCTAAATTAACACCACGACCCTTTTTTAAAAATAGACCATGATTAATACTAAAGTTATATTTTTCTAATATTTTATTAACATCGCTAAAGGTTTGTGCAATCCATGTCCCAAAGTTGATATCTTCAAACATATTAATAAACTTATTATCATAAATAGCATATAATTCAAAGATTAGAATATTACTTAAATCATATTGCGAAAAGAGATTTGGTGTATTTCGTGCTGTTGAAATAGTAAAAATATTATTAGGAATATAGTATTTTTTATCATCAAAAATAACATCTAAAGCAGCTTCTCGCTCACGATTATTATCTTCAAATAGATAGCTTATCTCCCCTAAACTATTTTCTAAATCCATTTGATGACAACCTTCAAAAATAATCACAAAATCATCCATAGAATTATTTCGTGCTTTCTCAATAAAACGATATAATATTCTTGATGATTCATCAACCATTAATTTCTCATAAGTCAAAGAAGAATGAAGCTTAATATGAAGTATATTATCTAAAGTGCGATGCCCCATTAATAGAAAGGCTAAACGTCGTGCAAAATAAGATTTACCAGTACCCCAATCGCCAAGGATTAAAAGATTACGTTTGCTTTTTAAAAGAGCTAACGCTTCCTCAAACCAAATAGTCGGATAAACGCTATCTTTGATCGCATTTTTTACTGTATACTTTTCATTTGTATTATCAAAAGTATTACTTACTATATTTGCTTTTACTAAAGCTTTTGATAACTCGTTTTTTAAAACTAAACAAAGATGACCATCAATTAATACTCCATTAAATAAGTTTGGTGAATATCTTCCTTCAACACTGGGAAGATTAAAACGTCTTGATATTTTTCTAGATAGAATTTCAATTGTCTCCTCAACATTTATACCATCAAAACTTTTTTGTAATTCAAAAATAGATATACCATTTGGTTGACTCTGGTAAATAATATTAAGAAACTCAACTTCATGAGGGTTGAAATGTATTCTCTTAAAAAACGCTAAATAACGCTCTACTGTAACACGAGATGGATAATTTATTAATAAGCCATTATCATCTTCATTTAAGAGAGCTTCATTAATAATTTCTTCAATTATTTGATGAGTTTCCTCTTTTTCAACTTCTCTAATTCTAATACGATGATTGCCATCTTCAAAATCAATTTTATTAGTCGATAACCACTTTACTTTACGAGCATGGGGCAACTCCTTATTATAATTAAATTGATAATTTGATTCAATGATTCCTACTGCCCAAATTGATTTAGAGTCAATTAAACAAACAGCATCACCTAAATTCATATCAAAAAGAAACTTTTGAAACATATTTTTTTCAGCATTGCTACTAACTCCAGTTGCTGTTAAAACCTTATCAAGCTCATGGCTAGGGTCTAAGGCATTATAAATAGCACTTAGGTCTCTTTCTGCATTACGTAGACCAATCAAATTGTTATCGAGCATCGTACGAAAATCATTCTCATAATTAAAGAGAAAGTACTTTCTTAAATGCTTTTCTTGATTTTCCATTAAATCACCTCATTAATTATTTAACATCGTTAAAGCAACATTTTGTCTCTTTTGATCTATTTCTAAAATATTTACTTTAATAATATCATTAACACTTAGCTTTTCACTTGGATGCTTAATAAAAGTATTACTTATTTTAGATATATGTAATAAAGCATCATTTTTTAATCCAATATCCACAAATACCCCAAAATCAACAACATTTCTAACAACACCCTCTAATTCCATACCAACTTGTAGATCCTCTAATTTTAGAACATCACTTCTTAATTTAGGTTTTTCTAATTCATCTCTAACATCTAGATTTGGTTTTTGTAATGCTTGAAGAATGTCATTAATAGTATAACTATCAACTTTTAATTCAGTACTTATTTTATTACTATCGATTTGTTTTAATTTATTTTTAAAATCAGTTGAGTTAATATCTTCAATCTTTAAATCATTATTTTCTAAAATTTGATAAGTTATTTGATAACTTTCAGGATGAATTGTTGTTTGATCTAGAATCTCATTACCACCAACAATTCTCAAGAAACCAGCTGCTTGTTCAAATGCTTTTGGGCCAAGTTTAGCAATTTTTAATAATTCACGACGATTCTCAATCCTTTTGTTTTCTTGACGATAATTAATAATTGATTCACTAATTCCTTTATTTAATCCTGAAATATGTCTTAGTAAATAAGAACTAGCAGTATTGATGTCTACACCAACTTCATTAACAATTTTATCTACTGTAAAATCCAACTTGTTTGCGAGTTCTTTTTGATTAACATCATGTTGATATTGGCCAACACCAATTGATTTAGGATCAATTTTAATAAGTTCACCTAATGGATCTAATAAGCGTCGAGCAATTGAAATTGCTGAGCGTTGTTCTACCTTCAAATCTTTAAATTCCTCTTGGGCAATTTTAGATGCACTATAAACACTAGCTCCCGATTCACTAACAATAGCGTAAGAAACATTAAGTTTAAACTCTTTAATCAAATCAGCAATAAACATTTCACTTTCACGTGATGCTGTTCCATTACCAATAGCGATAATATCCACTTGATATTTATTGACAAGATCCAAAACAATTTTTTTAGCTTCTTCAATTTGATTTTGATATTCATGTGGGTAACATATACCAATATCTAGTAATGAACCATTTTTATCAATAACAGCCAATTTACACCCTGTTCTAAAAGCAGGGTCAAAACCAAGAATAACCTTGTCTTTTAATGGTGGACTTAATAATAAGTTTTCAATGTTTTTAGCAAATACATCAATGGCATCTTCGCCAGCCTGTTCAACACGCAATGAGAATAACTGACGCACAATACTAGGAAATAATAGTCTTTTATAACCATCTTCAATAGCTTGATACAATAAATCTTTATTAACGTAGTCTTTTTTACTAAAGAAATAACGATAAATGTTCTCAACATTATAATCTTTCTTTAATTCAAAGCTCATTGTCACTACTTTCTTATCAATGGCCCTATTTAAACCTAAAATACGATGATTAGCAATCTTGTCAAACTTCTCATTAAAATCATAATACATCTTGAATACTTGTTGTTCATCATCATGTTTCTTTTTTTCTTTTGCCACTACATAAGCATAATTATGGATGTTTTCTAAAACAAATTCTCTAACTTTACTATTATCACATGTTATTTGTGCAACGATATCTAAAGCATAATTAATTGCCTCAGCAATAGATTGTACATCATCATTTAAATACTTTTTGGCTTCTTGGTTAACATCTAAATTATGGTTATTCATCAATGCTAATGCTAAAGGCTCTAATCCTAAAGAAATAGCAATACTCGCTTTTGTTTTCTTTTTATCTTTATAAGGTTGATAAATATTATCAACTTCAACAATTTTTTCTGCCTTTAAAATAGTTGCTCTTATTTCCTCATTCAACATTCCTTTTTCATCAATTAAACGAATTACATCTTCTTTTCTCTTTAAAAGATTCTCCTGATATTCATAATGCTTATTAATTTCAAAGATAGTATTTTCATCTAATCCTTTGGTCGCTTCTTTTCGATAACGAGCAATAAAAGGAATCGTATTATTTTCTGCTAATAAATCTAGGACAACACTTACTTGCTGAGGACTAATTTTTAATTGGGTAGCAACCTCAGTTATTATTTTTTCATTCATCTTATAACCTCTATTTCAAAAATATCTTAACTAAATCATTAAAAGTCACATAAATTATTAATGCCATTAATAGCATAAAACTAAGACCAATAATTTTAGACTCTAAACTTTCACTCATCTTTCTTCTTGTAATTGCTTCAATAGCAAGAATAAAAATTCTACCACCATCTAAAGCCGGAATTGGTAATAAGTTAAAGATTGCTAAATTGATACTTAGAAAAGCAGTAAAGTTAATTAAAGCAGCTAAACCACCACTTTCTGATATTTGTTTAGTCATATCTACCATACCTACTGGGCCAGATAAATCATCAAGACCAGCTTTACCATTAAATAACATCTTTAATGATGTAAAAATATCTTTTGAGCGATCAACACTGACATTGAAACCATTTTGTACTATAGTTAAAGGATTTGAACTCTTCTTTAAAACAGTTGATGAAAAGCCTGCAACATAATTTTTAGATTCTTGATCATACTCTGGAGTAATATCTAGCGTTTGTTCTTTACCATCACGTGATACAATCATTTCATAGGCTTCACCCTCAGTATTAAACATACTAAATAATGATAAATCTGTGAAAGTGTTAACCTTAGTAATATCATCATCTTGAATGATTTTAAGTACGTAATCATTTTCTTGTAACCCAGCTTTTTGGGCTGGTGAATTTTGAGCTACCTCGCCAATGATTGGTTTTGTATTGGCAATATCATTTGTTGCAACAATACCACAAAATATTACGAAGGCTAGCACTAAGTTCATAAAGCTTCCTGCAAACATAATCAAGAATTGTTTAAAGCGATTGACACCTTTTAAAGTTCTCTCAAATGGGACATGAGCTAAGTCTTCAGAAATTTCACCTTCTTCTCCCACCATTGCAGCAAAACCGCCTAATGGTAATAAACGAATAGTAAATTCTGTTTCTTTTCCTTTATGAGAGAATATCTTAGGACCAAAGCCTAAAGAAAACTCACTAACATAGACATTGAATATTTTAGCAACAATAAAATGTCCAAATTCATGAACACTGATTAAGATTAATATTATTATTAAAAATTTAATTATTTCCATCAACAATCTCCTTATTTATCAAATCTGTTACATATTTTCTTGTCGCACTATCAATTGCTACTAACTGTTCAAGACTTGGATTTTCAATTACTCGATGAGCTTTAAGAGCTTTTTCTACATACTCGACGATATCAATAAATTTTATTTTCTCAGCTAGAAAAGCTTGTGTTGCGATTTCTTTACTAGCATTTAAGACACAGGGATAACTATGACCTTGTCGCCCTGCTTGATAAGCTAAAGCCAAACCTTTAAAACGTTTAAAATCGACCGGTTCAAAAGTCAGATTAACTATTTTAGTTAAATCTAAAGAGCTATCACTAAATTTAGCTCGTTTAGGATAAGCTAGAGCATAAGCTATTGGCTGCTTCATATCTGGCTGTGATAATTGTGCTATCATTGAACTATCACTATATTCAACCATTGAATGCACAATGCTCTCACGATGAATAACTACTTCTATTTGATCATAATCAATACCAAAAAGCCAATGTGCTTCAATAACTTCTAAACCCTTGTTTAACATCGTAGCACTATCAATAGTAATAGCTGCTCCCATTTGCCAATTAGGATGATTTAATGCATCTTCAATACTAACATTAGCTAGCTCCTCTAAACTTTTGTCTCGAAAACTACCACCGCTAGCACTAATAACCAATCTTTTAACACTCTCAATTTCGTTACTTGCTAAACATTGAAAAATTGCACAATGCTCACTATCAACAGGAATTACTTTTGCTTGAGAGTGTTGCTCTAGTAATCTATTAATTTGCTTACCTGCTACTACCATCGTTTCTTTATTAGCTAAAGCTAGTGTTTTATTACTTTGAATAACTTTAATGGAAGGTAGCAATCCTGCAAAGCCAACAATAGCATTTAAACATAAATCATAATTACCATTATCCAATAATTGAATAATTCCTTTTGATCCCAAATAAAAATTTATATCAGGGTAATGATCTTGTAATTCAGCTATTCTTTTATCATCGAGTAAAGCAACTTCATTGATACTTGGAAAATCATTTAAAATATCAAGCAATAGTTTAATGTTATAACCAACACTTATTTTAGTTACTTCATAATCTGTGCTGTTTTCTTTAATTACAGCTAGTGCCTGTGTTCCAATTGAACCAGTCGCTCCTAAAACAACTATTTTTTTCATCTATACTATCCTTTCAATAAAACAATAATTGTAAAACAAATAATTAAATTTGTAAAATGACTATCAACACGATCTAAAATACCACCATGACCAGGTAACATATTTGAGAAATCCTTGATTTTATTTGTTCTTTTGATTGCTGAGAAGATTAAATCACCAAATGCAGCACCGAAACCTAAAACAAATGAAACAAAAGCAATTTCAACCAATGATGTAAAGCCAGTTGGTAATAATAGTCCATAAACTATTCCTACAATTACTGCTAAAATAACGCCACCAATTAAACCTTCAATTGTTTTATTTGGTGATATTCTTTCAATTAGTTTATGTTTTCCTAACATATTACCGACAAAAAAGGCTCCGGTATCACTAGCTGCTGTAACCAAAATTGAAAATATAACGACATAAAAACCATTGTCTAGTGATCTTAAATACATAGCACTATTTGATGCTAGAATAATAAACAAACTTAAACTTAAAAGATAAGCCATATCATTTGAATCAATCTTTTTATCAAAAATCATTAAAGCACAAAAAATTAAAACTAAAATAGCAATATAACTTGCATTAACTTTTGTAAAATCTGAAATTAATAGTAATGGTAATATATTAACAATATAAATAACTAGCTTTGATAAAAAAGCATAGTCACGCTCTTTTTTTACTTCTAATAGTTCATGGGTTGCAATAGCAACAATAATAATACCAACAAATTTAAATAACTCAGCACTTAAATAAATTACTGGCAGTAAAACTCCCAAAATTAAAAGCGCTGTGATAACTCTACTTCGCATTAGACAACCCTCCAAATCGACGATCTCTTCTTTTATATTCCTCAATTGCTAGCGCTAATTGCTTTTCATCAAAATCAGGCCACATAACATCAGTAAAATATATTTCACTATAAGCTATTTGCCATAATAAGAAATTTGATATTCTTTGCTCCCCACTAGTTCTAATTAATAAATCCACTGGTGTATTATCCATTAAATTAGCTGCGAATATTTCTTTATTGATAGCTTCAATGTTTAAGCTTCCATCTTCAACTTGTTGAACAATCTTTTTTGTTGCTTTTACTATTTCATCTTGTGAGCCATAGTTTAAAGCAAAACAAAGTGTCATCCCGATATTTTCATTTGTTTTTATCATTGAATCATTAATAGATTTTTTAGCACCTTCAGGAATATACGAAATATCACCTATATATTCTACTCTTATTTGGTGTTTCATTAAATCATTTAAGTATTTATCTAAAAATATTTTAGGCAATTTAAAAATGAAATTAACTTCATCATCAGGTCGTGACCAATTCTCAGTCGAAAAAGCATAGACAGTCATTCTTTTAATGCCTAAGTTACTAGCAGCTATCGCAATATCCTTAACGCGTCTTCCGCCTTCATAATGGCCTTTAATTCGTGGCATATTTCTTTCTTGTGCCCAACGACCATTACCATCTAAGATGATTGCTAAATGATTTAATTCTTTCTTTTGCATTTTCATCACCTATCTAAAATATTATATCATAATTAAATCAAAAAGAACTTACTTTTTTATTAAGTACATAATCATATTGTAGTTAATCTACTATTAAAAAAAGTCTAGTTTTGCTAGACTTAATTACAACTAACTTTAATGATTATTTAGCCATTCAATCAAGGTATTATTTTGAATTGGAATTGTATAATCTTTGAGTCCATGAGTCCCATTTTGAAATAACTCATAACTTATATCATAATTAGAGGTTTTAACTTTAACTTCATTATAATAATTAATTGTTTCTTGATAATCTACTATCTTATCTTGACAACCATGAATTAAAAAAGTTGGCACACGAAGATTTTTTATATAGTTTGAATTATTTTCTTTAATTAAACGATTTTTTAAGTTGGCACTTTCACCATAATAACCCTTTATTCTAGTAATTGAGTTCTCATTACTACGTTTGTTACTATTCGCAAAGAAACCATTTAAATCATAGAAACCAGCTATTCCAATAAATCCAGCAACATTACTATTAACTTCATTATATCTAATCTCTTCGTTGCCTAAAGCTTCCGTTCCACTTGTTGAAACAACCATTGAACCAAGATTTGCTCCAGCAGAATGTCCCATAATAAATATTTTATCTTTATTGATTGCAAAGCTTTCACTATATACTTTTAGATAGCGAATTGCTGTTTTAACATCATCGACAGCTCCAGGAAATTTCATTTCACCTGTTAGACGATAATTCATCATAATGCAAATATAACCATTACTATTTAATAGACTACAAACATTGTCTTGATACGTTGTCTTATCTCCTCTAACATAACTACCACCATGGAGAAAAATAACAACTGGGTTGCTTTTAGTCGGATTATCTGGATAAAGAATGTCCATTTTTTGAGTTGTTGATAAATCATTATAGCTAATATCGATTTTATTAGTTGTTTGATTATTATTCTCAGTTCCTACTGCATAAACTGAGACGCCAACAAACATCAAAATTATTGTCAAAACTATTGTCGCCTTTTTCAATTAAAAATCACCCTTATTGCTTTTTTACTACTTAATTACTCAAAATAGTATACCATAAAAAAAAAGCATTGTAAATTAATTAAATATGTTCACAATGCCTTTTAACTGCTTTTATTCAACTGTGACTGACTTAGCAAGATTTCTTGGTTTATCAATATCATAACCTTTTAATAAGGCTGCATAATAGGCAATTAGTTGTCCAACAACAACTAAAGCTAATGGACTTAAGAGATGATGAGTATTTTCAATGATAAAATCATCATCGTTATTAGCTACCTTTTTTTGAGCTATAATAATGGTTGTCGCTTCACGTGCCTTTACTTCCTGAAGAGCACTTCTAGTATTTAAAGCAATCTTTTCTTGAGTAATTAAGCCAATAACTGGTGTTCCTTTTTCAATTAAAGCAATTGTCCCATGCTTAAGCTCACCTGAAGCAAAGCCTTCAGTTTGAATATAAGATATTTCTTTTAACTTTAAAGCAGCCTCCAAAGCCACATAATAGTCTAGGTTTCGACCAAGATAAAAACAATTTCTTGATGTGATAACTTTATCTTTAACAAGTTTTTCAATTTGTTCTTTACGGCTAATAATATCATCAATAGCAACATTAACTTTATTTAATTCTAAGTTCATATCGATAGGATTATCAGCTAATGCATTTGCTAAAAGAGCTAATAAAGTAACTTGAGCAACATATGCCTTAGTTGAAGCAACTGCAATCTCAGGTCCAGCATGAAGTAACAAGGTATAGTCAGCCTCTCTTGATAAGGTTGAACCTTCAACATTAGTAATCGTAAGTGCTTTATAGCCCTGTTGCTTAACTAATTGTAAAGCTACTCGACTATCTGCCGTTTCCCCAGATTGTGTAATAAAAATAAATAATGGTTTTTCACTTATTAATGGTAAATGATAACCGAATTCGCTTCCCAAATGAACTTCAACTGGCTTTTTCGCAAGTTCTTCAATTAGATATTTACCAACTAAACCAGCATGCATACTTGTTCCTGAAGCAATTATATATAAACGATCTGCTTGTTCAATTTGTTGATAAAGTTCTTGATCTATATTAAGCTTTCCATCACATAAATACTTACTTAATAATGTTCTTATTACTGTTGGTTGCTCATTAATTTCCTTTAACATATAATGAGGAAATGTTCCCAAGTTAATATCTGTTGCGTTAACATTAGAGATAAAAGCATCTCTATTAATACTATTACCCTCTTTATCAAAAATATTTATTTTATCTTTAGTAACAATTAAAAACTCCAAATCATTAATTTCAATAAATTTATTAGTTTCCTTAATCATAGCCATTGCATCTGAACCAATCATATTAAAACCAGTACCAACACCAGCTAACATTGGTGTTTTATTTTTAACACAATATAAAGCGTCTTGTTGATCAGCACATAAAATTCCTAAAGCATAAGCACCATGTAAATCATTCATCATATTAACAATAGCTTGTTTCATATCATTTGTTTTTTTGTACTCTTCTTCTAAATAATTTGCTATAACCTCAGTATCTGTTTCACTGCTAAAAGTATAACCTTTAGCCACTAAATCATTTTTAATTTCAACATAGTTTTCGATTACACCATTATGAACTAAAGTAATCATTTTATTCATTGATGTATGAGGATGTGAATTCTCTTTTGATGGTTTACCATGTGTAGCCCATCTTGTATGTCCAATCCCTAAATGAGCAATCGGTACATCTTTAATTAAATCTTCTAAGTTAGTAATACGTCCAACCTCACGATAAACATCAATTTTTCCGTTGTCCACAAAAGCAATTCCACTAGAATCATAACCACGATATTCCAAAGTTTTTAATCCCGCTATAATGATATCTTTGGCATTTTTTTCACCAATATATCCGACAATTCCACACATAATATCCACCTCTTTTTTTAATGGTACAATTATATTACAAGATATATTTTCTGCGCAAATTTGTACTAATTATAGACACTTTTTTAGATGATGATTCCCGCTAACTTCAATAGATACTTAGCATTTCTAGTTTGTGCCATTCCTGGATTAATTAAATAATCAAACTTTATTTCATCATTTTTAAAGTATTCCTTAAAGTGAAAATTAACAACCTCAGCTAATTCACATAGTTGTGCATCATGAGTAGTGATAAAAGAAATTACAAATGGCTTACTAAGAGCTTCTATCGTTTTCTTAGCACCATAAATTCGATCCTCAGAATTAGTTCCCTTAAAGATTTCATCTATTAAACATAACATTGGTTGTTGTTTGTTTAAGGCTTCTATCATTTGCTTAATTCTCTGAATTTCAGCATAGAAAGTTGAAATACCATCATTAAGGTTATCCTCAACTCTAATTGAAGTAAAGATTGTTAAATAACTTGTCTTAAATGTCGTAGCACAAACACTAGCTCCGGCATAAGCTAGCACTAAGTTTATTCCTAAGCATCTAATAAATGTTGTTTTACCTGACATATTTGAACCAGTAATTAAGGTTGTTTGTTGAGTGCAAGAAAAATCATTAGCGATTACTCTATCCTCAGCAATTAATGGATGATAAATTTGACATATTTCTAATTTAGGCTTAGTTTCTAAAGTAACACTAGAAGAAGTTACTATCTCTTTAGTTTGCTCAATCACACCTAAACTTAATAAAACTTCCATTTCATAAAATAATTCCAAATACTCATTAATATTCTTACCTAATGATTGCTTCCATTTATGGTAAGTCAAAACATTGCGATAATCCCACATTAAAAAGAGTTCTGCTAAAAGATACATTAAAAAATTTGATTCCGATTCAATTCTTTCCTTTAATTTAATTAACTTTTTAATTGCCTGAGTTGCTCGTTCATCTTTTAATCCCTTTAAGAGTTCTTGTAATTTATTACTTTTGGCATCATATTGTTCTAGTTGCTTTAATAGTTTTAAAATAACGCCTAGATTGCTGTTATAGGCTAGTGAATTTCCTAAAAACTCTTTGTTTTTTTTGAATCTAAGTAGAATTATTAAGGCATTTATTAAAACCATTATTAAAATACTAGCACCACTTAGAACATTAAAAATAACTAAGATTATATTTAATGCAATAAATAATGGATAAATATTTGCAAGTAGATTATAAATTAAATACTCTGTTCTGTTTAACAATTTACCATCGTTTAAGTCCAATTCACTTTTTGTACTATCATATTGATTAATAATGCTTGTTAAAATGAGATGCCATTCATTATTATTCGCTAACTCACTAATAGCTGATCCATCACTGAATAACTTCTTAGCTGTTAAACGCTGATATAACTTCTGAGCTCCACTTTTTGATTTAGTTAATGATAAATATTGAAACAAAGAATTATTTCCAACAATATCTAAGTCTTTGCTTAAATAATCATCTTCTTTTAAGAGCTCTATTCCTGTCTTCTCAAATGATTGCCACTCATTATTAAAACGTGCTAGATAATCATTCAGAACACTAACCATTGATTTTTCAAAGGCCAAATTAGCTTCTACTTTAGAATGCTTTTTTACAATGTAAAGAAAGATTACTAAAGAGAGCAAAGCCGGTGCTAAATAAAGGATGTTGTTCTCATAAAAAGTTAAGAGAGCTGTTAGGGCAAAACAAACAAAAACAATAAATCTAACTAGACTTAACTTTTTTGATTGGCGCTCATAGCTTAAAATTTTCTTGGTTACTTCATTAGCTTTACTACTATAAAAGTCTTTTTTCATAGTTAGCCTCCTTTAAAAAAAAGGATTAAAATTAATCCTTAATAATTGTCTTACATTTTGGATAGTCGATACAGCATTTAAATTTACCATAACGACCTTGTCTAATCACTACTTCCTTTTGACAAGTTGGACATTTTTCATCTGGAACTATTTCATCAGGAGTTGGTTTTATGTAACGACATTTAGGAAAGTTAGAACAACCCTCAAATTCTGATTTTGTTTTAGCAGAATAACGTTTTACCATTGGTGAGCCACATTGTGGACAATTTTCACCTGTATATTCAACTTTCTTTTCTTCTTTTTTAATATATTTACATTCAGGATAGTTACTACAAGCGATAAACTCACCGTAGCGACCTTGACGATAAACTAAATCATGACCACATTCAGGACATTTTTCACCAGTTGGTTTTGGTGGAATCTTCTCCATATTCTCTTTCGCATTTTCTAATAATGGCTCAAATTTTTGATAAAACTCTGTTAACACCTTAAGTGATTCTAATTCACCTTGTGATATTTCGTCAAGCTCCTCTTCCATTTGCGCTGTATAGCTGACATTAATTATCTCACTAAAGAATTTTGTTAACTCTTCATTAGTTAAAATACCTTGTTCAGTTGGTATAAACTTCTTCTCTTCATAATTAACATATTTTCTTAATTTTAAAGTTTCGATAATTGCCGAATAAGTACTTGGACGACCTATTTTTAATTCTTCTAGTTCTTTAATTAAACTACTTTCAGTATAAGCTGCTGGCCCTTTAGTAAAGTGTTGGTTCTTGTCAATACTTTTAGCTTGTAAGTTAGTATTTTCTTGAAGCACCGGTAATTTCTTTTCACTAGCACTCTCAAATTTTTCATAGACTTTTTTATATCCATCAAAAGTAAGAACACTGCCATTAGCATTAAAGTCGTAATTATTATTTTCTAAAATGATTGTAGTACTATTCTTCTTAGCTGGTTTCATTAGTGATGCTAAAGTACGAGCATAGATTAATTCATACAATTTAAATTGATCAGCACTTAAGTACTTTTTAATTGAATCAGGACTCATTGTTATTGACGTTGGCCTAATACCCTCATGAGCATCTTGAACATTACCTTTACTTTTTGAAAAGGCATAACTACCTATATATTCTTTACCATAAGTTTCTTCAATATATGAAAAAGTATTTTGCACAAAAGTATCATTTAAACGATTAGAGTCTGTTCTCATATATGTTATTAGTCCTACTGTTTCATCTTTTAAATCGATTCCTTCATATAATGCTTGGGCAATACGCATTGTCTTTTTTGAATTAAATCCTAATTTAGAATATGCCTCTTGTTGCAATGTACTTGTTATAAAGGCTAACTTTGGTTTAATTGAACTGCTTTTTTCTTTAATACTCTTGATAAGGAAATCTTTACTTAAAGCATCTAAAACTTCTTGAGCTTCCTCACTAGTTTTTAATTCAATCTTTTTGTTCTTAAACTTAGCAAGACTTGCTTCAAAGTCTATTTTATCATGATTAAACAAAGCTTCAATTGTATAGTATTCTTCAGGAATAAAAGCATCAATTTCCTTTTGTCTTTCACAAATCAATTTTAAAGCAACCGATTGGACACGACCTGCTGATTGTGATTTAATTTTTGATTTTAGAAGTGATGATAGTTTGAAACCAATAATACGGTCCAACATTCTTCTGGTCTCTTGACTAGAAACTAAGTCAAAATCAATTTGACGAGGATTTTCTAATGCATTAGTAACGGCATCTTTAGTAACCTCATTAAAAACAATACGATTCTTATTATCTTTATCAAGCTCCAAAACTTGCATTAAATGCCATGAAATTGCTTCCCCCTCACGATCAGGGTCAGTTGCTAGAAAGACTTCTTTTCCTTTACTAGCTTTCTTCAATTCTTTGATTACGTCTTTTTTATCTTTTGAATCAATGTAAGTTGGCACAAACCCATTTTCAACATCAATTCCCAAGCCACCTTTACCTGAAGTAGCTAAATCTCTAATATGACCTTTGCTTGATAATACTTGGTAATCACTACCTAAATATTTTTCAATTGTCTTTGATTTACTTGGTGATTCCACAATAACTAATTTTGATGCCATACTCATCACTTCCTTTGCTATATAATTATTACACTAGATTTTTACAAATGTCAACTCAATTATCTTAAGAGATCATATCTTGAACTTAAAAGATAGGCTCCTTGATTAATTAACATGCTACTATCACTAAGACTTCCATAATCATTTACAACAATGAACAAATCAGTATTACTTCCGATATATTCATCTAAATACTTAGTTAAAGTATCTTTATTTTGCAATCCAATTGCAATTATTTTGCTTAATGTGAATGTTTTAAGGATATTGAACATCTTAGAATAATCACTTGTCTTGCCCAAACATTGATAATTTGTATAATTGAGATTATCTAAATAGGTTTTAATATCTCGATTACCACTACCAATATTAAAAAATAGAATTTGTTGTTTTAAATAGACTAGGTCATCAATAACTAATTTAGTTTTCTTTATTTCAGTAATGTTAGCTTTTAAGGAGATTAATAATAAAACCATTCTCTCACCTCAATTATCTTTATTAAGTAATTAGTAAAGTCCTAAATAATCTCTAAAATAATTATTTTAAATAAAAAATCAATTAAGCTAATTTAATTGATCTTTATAACTCAAATTTAATTTGTTTATTACACATTGATTTGATTGGTTCAAAACTCTTACGATGTATATCTTCAAGATAACCATGTTTTTCTAAAGCTTCCAAATGCTTTTTTGTTCCATAACCCATATTATTTTCAAAATCATACTGAGGATATTCTTGAGCTAAAAGGCACATTAGTTTATCACGGTAAACTTTGGCGATTATACTAGCACAAGCTATGGCATACGATGTTTCATCACCCTTTTTGATTGCTAAATTATTATCAATATCTAAAGGCATAGCATCACTTAAAATTAAACTATTATGCTTATTTAATTTAGTTGCAATCTCATTCATTGCTAATTTAGTTGCTTGGTAGATATTCTTTTCATCAACTGTTTTAATATCTACTTCCACGATAACATATTCAAGACAATTATTTAAAATGTCATCATTAAACTGTTCTCTTTTTTTTCGTGATAATTTTTTACTATCATTAACTTCCTCAAGCAAATTATCATACTTCATAATAATACCACACACAACTAAAGGGCCTGCCAAACAGCCACGCCCTACTTCATCAATACCTATTAAATAATCATATTTTTTTAATAAAGCTAAATCATACTTATGTAGTGATTTCATAATCAAAAGTCATCCTTGCTATTGTAGCGTTTTTTACTTCTTTTAAAACAATATCATAAACCTTATCATAATCAATGATATTACCTTTACTTAGACAGCCACGTTTTTGTCCAATAATATCCAAAGCTGCAACAATACTATCAATACTATCATTATCCATCTCAACAAGACTATATCTTTGATAAAAAGCTTCTTGATAGTTCTTGTTCATGAATTTCATAGCCTCAAAACATAAATATTCCTTTGGTAAGATTTCATCTTTAATAGCACCAGTTAAAGCTAGATTTAAAGCAACTTTCTTATCATCTAACTTAGGCCAAAGAATTCCAGGACTATCTAGTAATTCTAAATTATGATCTACTTTAATCCATTGTAATGCTTTAGTTACTCCCGCTTTATTACCTACTTTAGCTGAAGATCTTTTTGCGAGTTTATTAATTAAAGTTGATTTACCAACATTAGGAATACCAACGACTAAAGCTCTAATTGCTCGTGGTTTTAAACCTCTTTTTTGTTCTTTAAGTAATTGTTCTTTCAATTCAATTTGAATTTGTGTCACGATACTCTTCAATTCTTTAAAATCAAGTAAATTTGAAGTAATAACATAGTAGCCTTGTTGTTCATAATATTTTTGCCATTGTTTAGTTTTACCAGCATCAGCCAAATCAATCTTTGACATGATAATTATTTTCTTTTTATTAAAAACTAATTCATCCATCATCGGATTTTTTGAAGAGTATGGAATTCTGGCATCGATGATTTCAATAACAACATCAATTAACTTTATCTTCTCTTCAATTAATCTTCTAGCTTTAGCCATATGGCCAGGAAACCAGTGAATATCATTCATAAGATAGCCTCCTTTTTAAGCTTATTTCATTAAACCAAATGAATCTAATGGCCAAAACATTAAACCATTAACGGCTTTAACATCCTTTAGTTTAATCGGACCAATAATACGTGAATCTAGTGATACATTACGATTATCTCCTAAAACAAATATTTCATCAGCAGCTAATTGAGTCTCACTTAAATTATCCATGACTGTTCCCTCTGCTTGATGAGGATCAGCAACCTCTTCACCATTAACATATATCTTATTATTTTCTATTTCAATTGTATCATTAGGCATTGCAAAAACACGTTTAACAATCAATTCCTCCTGATCATATTCATCAATAAATTTAATAACAACAACATCATCATAATCTGGTTTGTTAAGTGGATTAGTGCGTAACATAATACCACGCTCTCCATCACGATAATTAGGTTCCATTGAAGTTCCATTAACTTTTACTGACATAATAATGAAATTAAAGATAAACAGCATAATTAAAAAGATAATTACTAATTCTAGTAACTCTCTAAGACGTGATTTATGTCTAGCTTTCTTAGTATTTACTTCCTCAATAGCTTCAATTTCTTCATTAATTAATTCACTCATAAGATCATCCTCTCTTTAGATGTTTAAGTAGATAAACAACATTCGATCTTTACCATTAATATCTTTTAATACTTCCATTTTAGCATCCTCAAAAAAAGTTGTTGCGGCATTTAGTAAATCAGCTTTCTGTTGATGACCGATTTCAAAAGCCAACAATGCTCTTTCATTTAAGATTTTTTTAGCATCCTTAAAGATTTCAATATAGAAATCGATACCTTTGTGACCACCAAATAAAGCAATATTTGGCTCATAATCCTTAACGCTAAGGGCAATGTTTTCTTCATTTGGAATATATGGGGGATTAGATACTAAAATATCTAATTTAATATTAGCACTAATTAGTGGTTGTAAAAGATCGCCTTGCATAAACTTTACCTTTGCATTTAACAAATCATTGTTCTTTTTGGCAACCTCTAAAGCTACCTTTGAGATATCACAACCAATTACTTTTGTCTTTGGTTCTTCTAAATCTAAACTAATTGAAATAGCACCACTACCACAACCAATATCAGCAACTTTAATTTCTTGATACTCACTAAAGTAATCATCAATATGATAAAGAATATTTTCAACTAATTCCTCTGTTTCATAACGTGGAATTAAGACTCTTTTATCAACACTAAAATTACGTCCCAAAAACATTTCATAACCTAAGATATATTGTAAAGGCTCACCATCTAAATAGCGAGAGACTTTCATACGATATTCATTAATCAGTTCTGCTTCAATCTCTTCATCAAGCATACTATAAATTTGATATGACTCTAATTGCATTGTGTCTTGTAATAAATCATAGGCTGCTTTTTCTTCACGATTATTATCATATAATAGAGCAACTGTTTCCTTTAATAATTCTCTAATGCTCATTACTTTCACCAGCTAATTTTAATTTTTGTTCATGAGCAATTAAAGCATCTAAAATCTCATCTAACTTACCATCCATAATACGATCAAGAGCTTGTAATGTTAAATTGATACGATGGTCTGTGACTCTATTTTGTGGATAGTTATACGTTCTAATTTTTTCAGCACGATCACCACTACCAATTGTTTGTTTTCTAATGGCACCTTCTTTTTCTTCTTGTTGTGACATAATATTTTCATAAACCTTAGCACGAATAATCTTCATTGCTTGTTCCTTATTTTCATGTTGAGAACGACCATCTTGACAAGTAACTACGGTATTAGTTGGCAGATGGGTAATTCTAACTGCAGAATCAGTGGTATTTACTGATTGACCACCAGCCCCACTTGAGCGATAAGTATCTATTTTTAAATCATTAGCATTAATTTGAACATCAACTTCCTCAGCTTCAGGCATGACTAGTACTGTAGCTGTCGATGTATGAATACGCCCTTGTGATTCTGTTTTAGGAACACGTTGGACACGATGAGCTCCTGATTCAAATTTAAGTTTGGAATAAACTAAATTTCCTTTCAACATAAATGATATTAAAGAAAAACCACCAGCTTCAGCCTCGTTTACTTCTAATGTTTCAATTTTCCATCCTTGAGCTTCTGCATATCTAACATACATACGATAAAGATCACCTGCAAAAATATTAGCTTCATCACCACCAGCGGCTCCCCTAATTTCAACAATAACATTCTTTTCATCATTAGGATCCTTAGGTATTAATAATACCTCTATTTCCTCAATCAAAGCTTCTTGTTTTGCCTCAAGGTCTGCTTTTTCCATTTGAGCCATTTCAACGATTTCTTGATCATCTTCATTTAATAATTCTTCCGCTTGTTTGATACCTTCTAGAATTTCAAGTAATTTCTTATAAGCTAAAAAACTAGGTTCTAAATTACTTAATTCTTTGTTTAATTTTGTCATTTCTTCAATATCACTAGTAATATTTGAATCCATTAATAACTCATTAATTTCATTATATCTTGCTTTAATAACTTCTAATCTATCAATCATTTTATCCATCTTATCACTCCTAATTTCACGATACTCATTATACACTAAAAGCGGATATTTGTCATTGATTATCAAATTGTTTACAAATTAAAAGTGTCTTTAACATTTTTTTGCATAAAAGACACTTTATCCTAATTTCTTTCTCTTATTTAAGATAACTTAAATGGTTATACAAAGGATACTTAGCTGTTAAATCTTCAATCATGGCTTGAGCCTCTTTAATAATTGCTTCATCTTGATGATTTTTTAATACATTTACCATAACATTTGCCATTGTTTGAATATCAGCTTCACTAAATCCTCTTGTTGTAATAGCGGGTGTTCCAAGTCTAATACCACTAGTAGTAGCTGGTGGTAAACTATCATTTGGAATCGTGTTTTTATTAACTGTAATATAGACTTCATCTAATACTTTTTCGGCTTCTTTTCCCGTAATATTAAAACTACTCTTAACATCTACTAACAATAAATGATTATCTGAGCCCCCGCTTACTAAAGTAGCTCCTAGTTTTTTTAATTCAGCAGCAAGAATTTGGTTGTTTTTAATAATTTGTTGTTGATACTTTTTAAATTCTGGTTGCAATGCTTCAAAAAAGCAAGCTGCTTTAGCACCAATGATATGCATAAGTGGTCCACCTTGAATTCCTGGGAAAACTTTTCCATCAATCTTTTTAGCATACTTTTCTTTACAAAGTATCATACCACCGCGAGGTCCACGTAATGTTTTATGCGTTGTTGTTGTCACAAAATCAGCATATAATACTGGGTTTTGATGTAGCCCAGCCGCTACTAAACCTGCAATATGTGCCATATCCACCATGAGATAAGCACCAACTTCAGCAGCAATCTCTTTGAATTTTTTAAAATCAATCGCACGTGGATATGCTGAAGCTCCTGCAACAATCATTTTTGGTTTTTCTTTTAAAGCTATTTCTCTTACTTTATCATAGTCAATTAATTGCGTTTGTTCATCAACACCATAACTAACCACCTCAAAAGAGAACCCTGAGAAGTTTAAAGGATGGCCATGTGTTAAATGACCTCCTTCATTAAGTGACATTCCCAATATCTTATCGCCATAATTTAACACACTTAAATAAACAGCCATATTAGCTTGTGAGCCTGAATGTGGTTGTACATTAACGTGTTCAGCTTTAAATAGTTCTTTAGCACGATCGATGGCTAATTGTTCAACTTCATCAATAAACTCACAACCTCCATAATAACGTTTACCTACATAGCCTTCTGCATATTTGTTTGTTAAAATGCTACCAGCTGCTTCCATTACCTGATTACTAACTATATTTTCTGAAGCAATCAATTCAATGTTTTTTCTTTGACGCATTAATTCTCTTTCAATACTCGCAAATAATTTTTCATCTCTCATTTTTAAAACCCCTTTCCAATAAAAAAAACTAGTCTATTAGATTACCCTAACAAACTAGTTATAATGATGATTAAATCATTAAATCATGTTATTGTTAACCTAACACTCAAAAACACCTACAACTGTAGATGAAGAAGATGTTAAGTTTGTTGTAAACATATAATTCTTTTTCATTAGCCATCACCTTTTGCGAAATTATAACAAATATTTTTCTTTATTTCAAGCTCAATTTTTATAATTAGTTAAAAAACTGAAATTTACTATTTTTTTATTTATCATAAAAGAGTATCTTAGTCTAACAATTGATAATAAAAATAGACAAATTGCACAAACATTTCGATTGCTTTTATGATATAATATTAATGGTGATATTATGATTAGAAATGTCTACTTACTAACTGATGATTCAGAAAAAAAAGAAAAGCTAGTTAAATACTTAAATAATAATAATAAGTATGCTATTAGTATTGAAACTCTTAATAATGGAGTTTTACTTATCAAAGAAAATTATACTAAATTCGAACAATTGGTTGATTATAATTATATCTATCAATTGTTTGCTAATGAGATTAAAACTGATTTATCTATCTTAATTGTTAATGATGGTATTTTTACTAATTTAGATTATTTTGCTAAAGAGTTTCTGGTAAATACCTATTGTAATGTTTATGATGCCTCTGCTCTAGTCTATTATTGTTTTGTAAAGAATGATCACGATTATATCATAGAGGAGTTTTATGATTATTTTAGTCGTTTAGATGAAGAGCTTGTTGAATCAGTTTATATGTTTTTAGATAATAATCTTAATAGTTTAAAAACAGCTCGTGATTTATTTTTACATCGCAATACTTTAAATTATCGTTTAAGAAAATTTCATTATATTACAGGAATTGATATTAGAACGACACGAAGTGCTAGTTTAATTCACTCTTATCGAATTAGACACCACTATCGCTTTATCAAATAAAGGAGACTATCTATGCTAAGTGCTATTGTAAAACAACTTGATCCTAGTGAAAATACACTTTTAATTGTTCCTTATAAATATCATAATCAACTTTATTCTGAGCTTTTAAAAGATAATAATATTATCTTCAATTTGAGTCTTTTAGATATTAATAGTTTTTGTGCTAATCTTCTGACTGATAATCAAATTGATTTTTATGATGAAACAACGATGATAAAAAAAATCAATATTCACAAGCAATTAAAGAGGATTAAAAATCCTTTACATAGTTCTCTCAATTATCTTAATGAACTATTTTTATTGGAACAAGAATGTAATTTATCTAATATTGAGCTTACTAATGATTATAATCAATGTTTAACAACCAAACAATTAGATCTGGATAATCTTCACTGTCTTTATGGTAAAATTATTATTTTAACTACTGAAGATTTCTATCCCTTACATTATGAAATAATAAATAAATTAGCAACTAAAATTAGCTATCTTGATAAACCACAAGCACAACAACAATTAATACATGAGCATAATAATATTATTAAAATGCTTGATTATGTTATCTATGAAATCTATGAGAACTATGATGATAATAAAACAGTATTATTGCTTTGTGATAATCTTTATCAACAAGATTATCTAATTAATAAATTTAATGAATTAAAACTACCACTCAATGCTTTAATCAATGAAAAAAGTAATGATATTTACTTATTAAGTTCTCTTTTTGCGCTATTAAACAATGATTATACTGATTTTGATTTTAATAATGTTAAGAGAAATTTCAAGGAACAAATCGCAAGGTTTTTTTCATTAGAGAAAAATAATTATCATCTTTATCTAGAGCAACTTTATGAAATTCTAGTTGACTCTCAATTATTTGATATCTCTTTTTTAAATATTCTTTTTAAAGATTTATATTTGATTGATGATCTTGATCTTTCTTTATTGAATAAACTGTTGTTTCAGACTTTACAACCACAATTAACAAATAAAATCAGCTTTAATAATGCTGCTATAACGTTAGCTAGCACTGATTTCAATGCCTTGTTTTTTGATAAAGTTTATATTTTAGATGCTAGTTTAACTACTTTTAAAGCTAAAAAAACATCATACTTACTTAACTATCAACAAAGAAAGAAAATAAATCCCACTTTAATTACAAATGTCTACTACAATGAACAACATCAGGATGCTCAGCAACGTTTATTAAATTGTGGTCGTGTCGTTAAAATTCATTATTCGCTCTTAGATTCTGATAATAAATCTCAAGAATTAGCCTATTTTATTAAAATGGCTCTAGCTCATCCTAATAGCAATGACTATCCTTTAGAAAACAACCATGATTTCTATCACTTACTAAGCAAAAAAATAATTAGTGAATACATACCTACTAATAGTGGTAAAATAGCTTTAAATACTACTACGCTAGCTAATAAGCTTAATGATAAGATCACTCTTTCATCATCAGCTCTTGATACTTTCTTTAACTGTCCTTATCAATATTATGTCTCTTACTTATTAAAGCCACAATCAAATCAAAGTTTTGATGCTTTATCTTTGGGGAATATTTATCATAGTCTCATTGAAAAAATAAATGACTTGTTGTTAGAAAATGATGGTTTACTTAATGATGAACTCCACAAAGACTTGCCTTTACTAATTGATGGTTGGCTTGATGAAGAATTACAGCCTATGCTTGATAAGCAATTATTAGAAAAATATCAACTTGATAACTATAAAGATGATCTTAAGGCAACAATTAAGCTATTTATTGATGCGACAATCTTTTTTAGTCAACATTCAAAGTTTAAAATTACTGCTAGTGAATTAGCTCTAACTAGTTTGTTTGATAATAGTTATTTTAATGATGTTCAACTATACGGACGTATTGATGCTCTATTTTCTTATCAAGATAAAAGTTTCATTCTAGATTATAAATCAAGTGAAAGAACCTTCTCTGAAAGTAAATTTCTTGAAGGTTTAAGCAACCAGCTAATTGTCTATTTGTATTTACTACAACAAAACAACTATAATTATGTCGGAGCCTTCTTTAAATCAATTAAAGATGATTATGTAACTAGTAATAATATTATAGATTTTGAAAATAACAAGCAGCTTCATTTAACGAAGAATAAACTTAATGGCATCTTATTAGATAACTTTAATATTACTGATTTTGATAGTGCATTTTTAGAAGGTAGTGATAGTATTATCGCTAATCTTAAATTAAAAAAAATACAGACAAAAGAACAACTTGATGAGTATTTTAAAATCTTAGAAAATCATTTTGAAACTTTATTACAAGCTCTTAAAACTGGTGAGTTTTTAATTGAACCTTATTCTGAAGCAAGTTGTCAGTATTGTAATTATAAAGTGATTTGTAAGTATCATAATAACTTGGTAAAGGAGCAGGATGATGAATAATAAAATTGAATTTACTAGCGAACAAAAACAAGCTATTGAATATGATAATAATAATATTTTAGTTAGTGCTGCTGCTGGTTGTGGAAAGACGACTTTACTAATTGAAAGAATTATTAGAAAAGTTTTAATTGATAAAATTAGTCTTAATCAATTAATTGTTGTTACCTTTACTGAAGCTGCAGCGGCTGAATTGAAAGAACGTTTAGAAAAAGAATTACAAAAGCGCTTAGCTGATGATCCTATTTTCATTCAGCAACAACTTACTTTACTTGATGATGCCTATATTTCTACTTTTCATGCATTATGTTTGCGTTTGCTTGAAGAAAATGGTGTTTTATTTAATTATGAAAATAAGATTACTATCGCTGATGAATTACAAATTAAAAATCTTAAATTAAAAGCTTTTAAACAATTAGATAAGAACAATGCTAATAATGAAAGCTATCTTCAATTTAAAAATTATACTTCTTCATTATACGATAGTACTGGTCTTTACAATTTAATTAATAACACCTTAAAACTATGTCTTAATAAACAGAGTTTGACTTTCTTTATTGCTAAAGCTAATTCATATTTGCAACCAACATCTATTTTCGATGAGCCTAGCTTTTCACAATTACAAATTCAAACAACTAAGAATAGTCTTAATCTTATTATTAAGTTATTAGAAAATAGTCTTGATCAGGAAAACTCAGAAAAAATCAATCTTGAAATTACTAATACAATTGCTTTATTTAATGATTTACAACAACTATTAAAGCAAAGAAACTACCAGGAAATTTATTTGAAACTTAAAGAGTTTAAACTTTTTAGAAAGCCGACTATTACTAAGAATAACTCAAATGAAATAGCACGTCGTTATCATAGTGAAATTAAGGATGAAATAGAAAAAACATTACGTCCACTTTATTGTCTATCTAATGATGAGTATTTGTTTTTATTGAAAAATAATAATGATAATTTGCAGCTTCTTTTAGAATATGTTGCTGAATATGATGACATACTAAAACAGTTAAAAAGACAAAGTGGTATCTTAGAGTTTGATGATCTTGAACAAGAGACACTAGCTTTATTATATAATGGTGAACAAGAAAGTGAAGTTGCGTATCGTTTAAAAGAGACTTTTAATGAAGTTATGATTGATGAATATCAAGATACTAATCTAATTCAAGAAAAGATTGTTGCTGCTTTAACAAAGGGTAATAATACTTTTATGGTAGGTGATTTAAAACAATCTATCTACCGCTTTAGAAACGCTACACCACAATTATTTGCTAGTAAATATGAGCTATATCAAAATGAGACTAACTATGGTAAGCTGATTGATTTAGGTTATAACTTTCGTTCTAAAAAGGAAGTCTTAGCATTTACAAATTATATTTTTAGATCTGTTTTCTCAAGAAATATTGGTGGGATTGATTATGATAAAAATAATGCCTTAAAGTTTAAAAATGAAAAGCTTAATGAAATTAAAGGTGACTTCAATACTAAACTATTTTGTAATATCATTAAGGATGAGCCAGAAGAAAAGCTTTCAGCAAATCAAAAATACCTTTTAAGTGCTAAAGCTATTGTTAATGAAATTAAAAACCTTGAGAAAAATGGTGTATCCTATAGTGAAATTACAATACTATTTAAAAATAGAAAGCGCTCTACTATTCTAACCAATCTTTTAAAGCAAGAAAACATTCCTTTTATCATTCATAATAATAGTGGCTTTTATAATTCATATGAAATAAGAGATATCTTAAATCTATTAAAAGTATTGACTGATAAATACAATGATACGGCTCTTATCGGAGCTTTACGCTCTTATTTTTTCAAACTTGATGATAACGATTTATTAACTATTTCACAGCATTTCGCAAATAGTTATTATGATAAACTTGTAGCAACCTATCCTCAAGTAGCAACTTTACTTGATGATTTAATTGCTTATTCACAAAGTAATACACCTTTGAGAACAATCAACTATTGTCTTGAAAAAACAGGTTATCTAAATTATTTAACTAAGCATAATGATTATGAACAAGTTCTTTTAAATATTAATAGTCTTAAAAAGATCATTAATGAAAATATGGATTACTATCACTCTTTAGATTATCTTGTTCAAGAACTTGAGCATAACATTGCCACAAATTATGATAATGCTCAAGCAGCCACTCTATCACAAAAAAGCAATGTTATTAATATTATGACTATTCATAAATCAAAAGGTTTAGAATTTAACTATGTTTTTATCTTTGATGAATCACAACGTAATAATATGGATAGCCTTAATAAAGAAAATATTAAATATTATAATGATTTTCTCTTATTGAAGTTTTTTGATCGACAACAAAGAATTACCTTTGTTAAAGAAAGTAATAATCCTTTAAATAACTTAATTAAAATTGCTACTAAAAAAGAAGAGATTGCCGAGGAAATGCGCTTATTATATGTTGCTTTAACAAGAGCCAAATTACAAGTTTATATTTTTATGAATATTGAAGAAAAGAATCTAAATAATTATAATTTGTTGTTAAACAATGAAAATGAGTGGTTGTTAAATGAGGCCATTATCATGAAATTTAAAAAACTACTTGATCCTCTTATTTTTAGTGTTTTACGACATAAAGACGCTGTTAGCTTAAGAGATAGTCAATTGATTATTGATAATGATGCTATTTATAGTGACTCATCATTACAGTTTTCAATTGCCGATTATGACTATTCGAATTTAAATAATGATACTGCAATTACTGAATCTAATAACTACCCTATAAAGTATCTTGATATTAGAACAACAAATGAATTAGAACAAAGCATTACAACTTATACACCATCCAAACAAGCTACCACTAAATTAGATTTTAGTAAAATTACTAGTTTTGATACATTTAAACAAGGGACTAATATTCATAAAGTTCTTGAATTACTAGATTTTAAATCAGCAACAATTAAAGTTGATTTAGAAAATTTAATAAATAAATATAAAATTAACGCTAAGCGAACAAGCGGTCTCTACGCTTTTATAACTAGTGATTATTTTCAATTATTTAGAGAAAACAATTATTATAAAGAATATAGTTTTTCTTATTTAAAAGATAACTTATTAACTAAAGGTATCATTGACTTATATGTTGAAACATCCGATACAATCTATATTGTTGATTATAAAAGTGATAATCTTAATCCTCAACAATTAAAAGAGACCTATCAAAATCAATTGTTATCTTATCAAGATGTTATAAAAAAAACAACCACTAAAAGAATAAGTTGTTTAATTTATTCAATTGTTAATGAAGAGTTTATCGAAATAGATGCCTAGCATCTATTTTTTGATACTCCAAAATCATAAAGCCAGGCATAATCTTTTATAGTGATAATTATAATGATATTGCTATATCTAAAACACTTTGCTTACATTAAAAAAGTATGACCAAAGTCATACTAGTTCATTATTATTTATCTTCCTTTTTTCTTTCATTATGTTTCAAATCATTTTCCAAATCATAATGAATTACTAGATGGCGGTGTTTTCCTTCACCATATGATTTAGTTTCAACATAGTGAACTTCTTTTAAGACTTTATGAATAACTTTACGATCATAATTTGGCATTGGATCAAGTTTAACATCAATCTTTGTTCTACCAACCTCAGCTGCTATCTTATATGCAAAACGTTTTAATTTTTCTTCTTTTTCTTTAAAATAATCATTAACATCTAAAGTAATAAAAAATCTTTTGTGATAAATATTACTCATTGCTTGTTTTGTTAATGTTTCTAAAGCATATAAATTCTTACCATTAACACCAATAATTAGTCCATTGTTATCAGTATTGATATTAACATAGTAATCATTTTCCTCATAGGTAACATCGATTTCCACAGTAAAATCCATTGCTTCTAAAACAGTTGTAATATAGTCTTTAATTGAGTTAATACAATCTTTATAAGTGAAAGCCTCAATTTCTACTTTACTAAAAATTGAAAACCCCGATTGATCAATAACACGATATTCAATTTCAGAAACTGCAATGTCTTGTTCTTTACTAATTTCTTCTAAAAGCTGTTCAACATTTTTACCTTGATACTTTTTCATCTTTCTCAACCTTTCTCATGAACCTATCAATATAGAATGCTTGAGCAATTGAAATCAATGCAGAGACCGTTAAATATATTGACATGGCTGATATTAATGTGAATGACATGAAAACCATCATAATCGTAAATCCATACATCATTATCCCCATTTGTTTATTCATTTTTTCTGCCTGTGGATTATAACGATATGATTTACTATCTTTTTGTCTTTGTGTTGTTAAATGGTTAGTTAATCTAAACTGAACAAATTGCGTTACTCCAACAAGTAGCATTAAGATAAGGTAGTGAAACTCACCATTTCCTAGCGCAGTTTGCGGAGATACTCCTAATGCAAACCCTAAGAATGGTTCAGAAACTTTAATGATTTCTGACATTGATGTCGCACGCCAAACTCCCATGAATATTGGTAATGATAAGAATGGGTACAACATACCAGACATTGGATTAACATCCATGCTTTGATATATCTTTTGCATTTCAGCTGCTTTACGCTGTTTTGAAGACTCATCAGTACGCCCACGATATTTGTCTTCAAGTTCTTGTATTTTTGGTTGTAATTCTTGCATACCTCTTGAAGCCATTTGTCCTTTTAACGTTACTGGCAATGTTACTGTTCTTACAATAATAGTTGTTAGTATCATTGCGATTGCTGCAACGCCAATGATAGCAGTTAACTTATTAATTAAAACCCCGATTGGATAAACGATAAATCCCTGGAAGATTCCATATTGAAAACCACCACCAAGTGTTGCATCAACAGGAATAGTGAAATTCATATTACCCGCGCATGATGTTAAAATCATCGTAACTAAGAAAACAATGAGAACATTTTTTACTATTTTCATCTTAGTCTACACCTCTTTTTTTATTTTTTCTGATAATTTTATTAAATCATTCAGATTTTTAGCATAACTTTGTTGATGATAGTTAGCACGTATCATAATTACATAATCATAAGATTTTTGATAATCAAAAACTTGTGCTATCATCATTCTAATTTGTCTTTTGATCTTATTTCTTACTACTGCATTACCATGTTTTTTCCCAACACTTAACCCAAATCTAGCGTGATTTAAATTATTCTTTCTAAAATAAACTGTAAAGGTTGCATTAGTGACAAATTTCTTATTACTTATTAATTCTTTAAAATCCCTATTTTCTAATAGTCTAAATTTTTTTTGCATTGTCTTTTACCTTTTTAAAAAAGTGAAAAAACCTCCTTACGGAGGTTATATATTACGCAGATAATACCTTACGTCCCTTTTTTCTTCTTCTTGCTAGAACATGACGTCCGCCAACTGATGACATTCTTGCTCTAAACCCATGAACTTTTTTTCTTTTTCTATTATTTGGCTGAAATGTACGTTTCATTATTTAGCCTCCTTTTCTCTATTAAGTCATCTCGACACAAAAAATTTGTATCCTTACTTATTTTACATAATTTCATGCTGAATGTCAATGTAAAACAGAGATAGAATGCTTGTTTTTAGTTATAAAGTAAGGCAAAAACAATAAATACTAATGGTGCTATTACCTCAACCATAATAATAAAATAACCACACAAATCACCATTCATCTCTTTAAAGTGCAATTTAAAGAGGCGATTAAAATAAATTGTGTAGATTAGAGCACTACCTAGCAATGCTAAACAAAGGACAAAAATATTAATGTGTCCAAAAAGTAAAGCTAAACCTATTATGATTATTAAATATAAGAAAACAAAAATTAAGTATCTTTTTTCTATTTCTTCACTTATTAAATTATCTAACATATCATTTTTCTCTTTAGCATTATTACACACTAATAATAAGATTAAGGTTCTTGAAATAATTGGTATAATTAATAAAATAATACCTAAATTATATTTTACAAGATAGTAATACATTATAAAATATAATAATGCTGCTACAAAGAAATAAATTAAACCAAAAGCCCCAATTGTTGAATCCTTAATGATTCGCTTTTTTTCTTCATAATTACGATATGATTTAAAAGCATCCATACTATCAATATAACCATCAAAGTGAATGCCACCAGTAACAACAATATTAACTAAAAATAATGCAATTGCTACTATAATAGTTTCATTTATTAAAGTAGTTAAAATTGTAAAAACAACAAAATAAATAACTCCTAAAACTAATCCCACTAGCGGTAAACAAAAGAAAGTATATTTAGTGTTTTTTTCATTATACGCAATTTGTGGTGTTGGTATTTTGGTAAATGTTGATAGTGTAAATAAGAAATTAGCTAATATCGACATAGCGAGCTAAAGCTCCTTTTGCTGGTCTAAGTACAGCTACTGCAATCAATAAGTTAGCAATTGTTGCTGGAGCTAACATTATAATTAAACCAGAATATACTTCCACACTAAATGGTTGTACAACAAACACTACCAATGGAGCAATAAAAGCATTAATTAAAAATATAACACCCATCCCAACTGCAACATTAAATTTCTTAGCTAAAATTGCTGCTAAATATAACATTATAAACATTATTGCGGCTGTCATTAAATGAATTGGTACCCCTAATGGCATAAAACCAACCCCAGCTGCTGAAAGCAAATGTCCAAGTGCTCCAATAACAGCCCCCTTATAATCTTTAAATATAAAGACTGCTAGAAAGGCTGGTGCACTATCTAACGCAATACTAGTTCCTGGAATTTTAACTAATCCTAGAACAAATGAAAGTGCTACAAGTAAACCAATAACGGCAATATCTTTTGTTTTCATATTTCTACCCCTTAATTTTTATATTTTGACCACAAACAACTAAATAAACTTCATCAACTTTATTTGCGACATAGCGATTAATTCTTCCTAATAAATCTCGATATACTCTCTCCACTTGATTAGTTGGAACTAAACCATTCCCAACTTCATTAGTAACTACGGTAATATTGTAGCAGTTTTCAAATAATTTATCTATTTCATTCATCAAATACTTTTCAATTTCACTAACTTTTTCATTAGATATATCATCTATATTCTTAGTGAAATAATATAAGACATTAGAACAGAAGACACTCAAACAATCCAATAAAATATCATTTGACTTAATATCTAAAGTATAACTTACTTCCTTAGTTTGCCAGTTACTATTTCTTTGTAATTGATGCCTTTTAATACGCGCTGCCATTTCCTCATCATTATGATCATTAATATAAGTTGCAACATAGAGAACATCATCATTTTCTTTTAAGAGCGACTCTGCAAACTCAGATTTACCACTTCGAGCTCCTCCAGTAATTAGTTTATTCATAGTTGACCTCCCTTTACTTAGATCTAAACTATTAGTCTACACAAAAGAAAAACTATAACGCATGAGTTATAGTTAATAAACAAATATATCTCATACCTAGTAAGATTTTTAAATATGTTTCTGACTTAGTATAAGAATACTTTACAGTTGCTAGGACAGTTTTAGATTTTCACTAAATTCCATATATAATCTACATCTAGATTATACTAAATATTAGGTAGATGTGTCAAATTAACAATTGCTGTTTTGAATAAACAAGTAAAGTTAAAATAATCAAATGTGTTAGTTATTTCACCACTAAATCTTTTTAATTTCTAATGCTTAAATTTTATTGCTTAATTCCCCTTAATTTTAGTGGCTTTTAAAAAGCTATTATTTATTTAAATTACACACAAATTCACAAACATTGTTTATCATATACAAAGGTAAGTCTACTATTTTACTACCGCTATTATAATTCAGTAATGAAGTTCTAATAGCTAATTCTGGTTGATGTATTTCAATATAACTTTTTAAACTTTTTGCTCTGATATTGAAACCAGATTTCACCTCTATAGGAATTATTTTATTACTAATATCTACCACAAAATCAATTTCAGTCTGCGTATTTTTATTATGCCAGTAACCTATTGCTATATTTGATTGTTGTAATTGTTGGACAACATATTGTTCAGCTAAAGCTCCTTTAAACTCTGTAAATACTTTATCATCTTTTAAAAGAATATCTGCATTAACATTTAATAAGTTAGACAACAAACCAACATCTAACATAAATACTTTAAAGGTTGACTCATCAAAATAGAATTTTAATGGCGCTGCTATCTTTGTAGACCTTTTAATTAAAGTTATTAAGCCTGTGTTCTCTAACCACCCTAAGGCTTCTTCATGTGTTCTTGCGCGTGCATTAATCTCAACACTACTATATTTAAACTTCTTTCTTTCTTGAGCTAATTGCATTGGTATGCTTTCAAATATTTTTATGATTTTTGGCACCAAATTATGTGGTGCATGTTTTGAAAAATCTTGTAAATAACCATTAAGCAATTCATTTTGTATTTCTTTTACTTCACTATAATTTTCATTCTCTACAAATGATTGAACAACTTCAGGCATACCCCCAACAAGATAATATTCCTTTAACTTATTAATTAAGATATGAGAAACATTTTCAATTGTTTTATAATCGTATTCCTTTATTAGTGATGCATATCTTTCATTTCCAGTAGCCTTTAGAAACTCGAGATAAGTCATTGGATAAATATTTAAAAAATTAACCTTTCCAACAGGAAATGAACTTTTAGCATGTAATTTTACACCTAAAAAAGAACCCGCAGCAATAATATGATATTCATTTGCTTGTTCATTAAAATATTTTAATGACTTTAAAGCATTATCTGATTCTTGAATTTCATCAAAAATAATTAAAGTATTTTCTTTATTTATTTCAATATTATTTATTAATTCAATATATTTAATAATTTTATGCGCATCTAAGCCTTCACTAAAAATATCCTCGATATCTTTTTCTTCAAAATTCAAATAAACATAACTGTCATAATAGTTTTCGCCAAAGCTTTTCATTAGCCAAGTTTTTCCTACTTGTCGAGCTCCTTGAAGAATTAAAGGTTTTCTTCTATTACTGTTTTTCCAAGCAATTAAGTCCTTGATAATTTCTCTTTCCATAGTTATCACCAAGACTATTTTACCATATATTGTTTAATTTGTCCATTTTTCAGTACATAATAATGGTATATTTGACCACTTTTAAGTACATAAAAATGGCTGTAAAGCCATTTTTTGGTAGATAGTTAATTATTGTTCGCTATCTTTTCTATCTTTTCATGTAATTCTAGCCATCTTTCAGTTTTATTATCCAATAGCTCACTAACTTCGTTTTGTCTTTGTTGAAGCTCGATAATTTTTTGATAATCATCTCCTGCTTTAGTCATCTCTTGTGTAATAACAAGTAATTCTTGTTGTAGTTTCTCTATTTCATCATCAATAACTGCTAAATCTTTTTGTTCTTGATATGAGAGACGCAATTTCTTTTCCTTAACATATTCCTTTTTTGAGTCTTTTTGTTTAGAACTATTTGTTTTACTATTCTTTAAATAACTAGTGTAATCATCAAAACTAAATGATATTTGTTTATTGTTAATAATCCATAAACTATTAATAACCTTATCCATAAAATAACGATCATGACTAACTAAGACAATAACGCCATTAAAGTTTAATAAATAGTCTTCTAAGATTGTTAAAGTTGTAATATCTAAATCATTGGTTGGTTCATCTAAAATCAAGAAGTTTGGTGCCTTCATTAAAACACCTACAAGAAGTAAACGTCTACGTTCACCACCGGACAATTTTTCAATCAAAGAATATTGTTGACTTGCATCAAAGAGAAACTCTTCCAAAAAAGCACTAGCACTTACTTGTCCATCTTTAGTTTGGATGTATTCCGCTTTATCCTTGATGTAATCAATTACACGTTTTGAGCTATCTAAATCATCACTAAATTGTGAAAAATAGCCAATTTTAACGGTTGTTCCATAATCTAAATTACCAGCTAAAGGAGTTAATTGTTGTGCTAAAACATTTAAGAAACTTGATTTACCACTACCATTAACACCAACTAAACCTATTCGATCATCATGTTTAAAAATATAGGAGAAATCATTAATTAAGATATTATTTTCATAACCTATTTGTAAATTGTTAAGCTCAAGAATTTTTTTACCTAAACGAGATTGTCTTGAATCTATAGTCAGTTCAGCCTCTTTTTCTACAACAACACTTTCTTTAAGCTTTTCATATCTAGTTATACGATCTTTATTTTTTGTTGAACGCGCTTTAGGACCTTGTATGATCCATTTCTTTTCATCTCTTAAAAGAGCAATTTGTTTTCTATGACTTGCTTTTTGTGATTCTAATCGTTGTGCTTTTAGCTCTAAATAGACTTGATAGTTTCCTTCATATTCAAAAAGCTTTCCTTTATCTAGTTCAATTATTTTGGTAACAATCCTTTCCAAAAAATAACGATCATGACTAATCATTACGATAGCACAATTAATTTTTTTAAGATAATCCTCTAACCATTCAATCATATTAGCATCTAAATGATTGGTAGGTTCATCAAGTAATAGTAAATCAACTTTATTAACCAAAACTTTAGCAAGCATTAGTCTTTTCTTTTGACCACCAGATAATGCTGTTATTTTTTTATCATAATCATCTAATTCTAATTTATTTAAAATACTCTTGGCCTCAAATAAATCAGCATCACTAGCACTAACATAATCAAGAATATTATCAGTTTCAAAGTTTGTTGTTTCCTGAGCTAAATAAGCAATTCTTATATTATTCTTTACCATGCATTGTTCATTGCTTAATTCATGATAATTATTAATTATTTTTAATAGTGTTGATTTACCACTACCATTTAAACCAATTAAACCGATTTTAGCAGTAGCTTGAATATTAAAATCAATATTATCCAAAATTATCTTGTCATTATATTCAACAAAAATATTTTTTAAACTCATCAGCATAATATCACCCTATAAAATTATAACACACTAACTATTATTAACAAAAAACAAATATGAGCTTATTCTTTTTCATTAACTAAATAATCATAAATCGTTTTATAAACAGGAATTCCCTTTTTTTGATATTCTTCATAGATTCTTTGCGAGTTTTCACCAGGAACATTAACTCTAGCAAAACCTTCAGCTGGACTAATATCATGTAATTCCTTAATCATTTGTGCAATATCATCCTTAAAATGAACATTCCCAAAATAGTTAGGATTAATAACTAAGATAAATTGTCCTAGGCTACGACCCTTTTCAAATTCATTTGAATAAGAAACATGTTTACCAAAGTTTAAACCTAACAATGAGCCTGCAAGTATATCAATCAACATCATTAAACCATAACCTTTAGCACCAGCCATTGGTAGCATTGCATAGACTTGATTAGGATCTGTCGTTTCTCTTCCTTCCTTATCAATAGCCCAACCCTGTGGGATTTTCTCATTCTTTAATCTAGCATTTGCTACTTTACCCCATGCCTGAATAGAGGTTGCCATATCAAAAACAATTGGTTCACCATTACTTTGTGGAATAGCATAACCTAGTGGATTGGTTCCAAAATAAACTTCTTTACCACCATAAGGTACCACACCTGGATCAGATTGGCACATCGTTAAAGCAATTAGATCTTCCTGTGCTGCAAGGCGAAGATAATATGACATTGTTCCTGCATGATCAGTATTTTTCACTCCAACAACACCGATACCATTTTCTTTTGCAAGAGCTATGGCTTGTTTCATTGCTTGCTTTACGACAACAAAACCTAGACCATTATCTCCTTCATATAGTCCTGAACATGGTCCTGTTTGTTTAAAACTTACCTTTGGTTTAAGATTAGTCCCCCCTGCTTTAATTCTCTTACAATAGTATCTAATGCGATTAACACCATGAGAATGAACCCCTCGTGCATCCGCATATATTAAATGATTAACAACCTCACTAGCATCATCGTTTTTAAGTCCTGCCTTAAGTAATTTTCTTAGCGCTAGTTCTCTTAGTTGTACTTCTTTGACATAAACATAATCTTCACTCATGCTTATCACCTCACTATAATTATACAATTATTTAGCCTTTGTAGTCCCTAAAAGAGCAACTAATATCTGACTTAAGATAAAAAATGAGATTATAAAGTAACCCCATTTTATCATCTTATTTGTCATAACTATCAATAACCATTCTGATAGCATCTTTCTCCCAACGATAACGCTTCAATTCAGGATGTAAAGTTGCTTTCAAGACATTATCATAAAAGTCTAATGATGGTTTATTCCAACCAAAGCAAAACCATTCAATTCTTTCTAATTTGCGTTGCTCGCAGATAAGTCCTAATTGACAAAGCATTTCCTTGCCTAATCCTAATTTACGATAATCTTCCAAAATAAATAAATCATCGAGATAAAGATAGCTTTGACAAAGAAATGTTGAAAATATTTTACAGAACACACAAAAGCCAACTGGTTTATTTTGATAGTAGCCAATTAAAACTTCTGCTTCACCGTTTTCAAAGATACTCTTTTTTAGATCATCAACACTACCAACAACGCCATCTTTCATTTCTTCATAGTCTGCTAGAGCAATAATAAAATCATAGACTAGCTCAACATCATCAATAGTTGCTTGCTTTAAATAATAGTCTGGTATTCTTGTAGTAATCATAGTATAAACCTAGTCTTTCTTATTAACTAATTTATGAATACCTTGTTCATCAAGTCTAAAACGAATCCATTCTGGATGTGCTTTAGCACCAATAACATCTTCATAAAATCTTATTGATGGTTCATTCCAATCAATACATACCCACTCAAAACGAGTACAATCTTTTTCTTTTGCTAGACAAGCTAATTGATAAAAAATCTCTCTACCAAAACCACGATTACGATATTCTTCATCAATATAAACATCTTCTAAATACAAGACACCTTTACAAGTGAAAGTTGAAAAATTAATAAAATATAGACAGAAACCAACTGGTTCATTATTAAAGAAAGCTAACATTACTTGAGCATAATTATTATCCCAAATATTTTTCTCTAAATCACTAATTGTCCCAGTAACATCATCAGGCATTTTTTCATAGATTGCTAATTGATTTATATAATGATAAACCATCTTGGCATCTTCTTTAGTTGCTTGTTTTAAAGTAAACCCTTCTATTCTTGTTTTAATCATCATTACCCTCTCCTTTTTCATAACTATAACATACTAATAAAGCTTTTTCAATTTGCCATTTGCTTTAAATTCATTAGCAGGAACATAGTATTTTTTATAATAATTTGATCGAATACTTTTCTCACTAATATCAATTGATTTTTTAATGTTCTTCTTATCAGCATCACTTAATTTATCACCATAAATAACTCCATTACGATCTATTGCATAGCCTGGACTACTATTTAGTAAATTATTTCCCATTGCTGTCTCAATGTAATACTTTTCATCAATATTCAACAAAGATAAGACAGTTGGCATTATATCAACTTGACCACCTAGTTTAGTTATTGTTTTACTATCACTAAAATCTTTATTATAAATAATAACTGGAACCTCACCATTATTAGTATATTTTAAATAATCCGTACTTTGCTTCTTTAAAACATTATCATTATTATATTTATGAACACCTTCATGATCACCATAAATAACAATAATTGTCTCATCTAAAATACCTTGTTGATCTAGTTTATCAATAAACTTACCGATAGCATCATCTGTGTAGTGGATTGCCTGAAAATACTTTCCAAAAATATTTTTATCTAGCTCTTCACTAAACGCTAAATATTTCATGTCATCTGGTAATTTAAAAGGTGTATGTGAGGTTTCTGTAACTGTGAATAAATAAAACTTATCATCTAGTCCCTTAATATAATCAGCAACTTGATTTAAATGTTCTTCGTCTTTTAAACCCATAAAAAACATTTCATCCTCTTTTTCTATCATACCATCAATATCAGTATAAGTATCAAATCCTAAATGAGGCAAAAAGTTTTCTTTGTTCCAAAAATAACCCTCACCACTATGAATAGCATGTGAATGATAACCTTCATTTCGTAAGATTGATGGTAAGCTATTGTAAGTATTATTAGGAAAACGATGACTTACTGAACCTGATTTTAAAGGTAATAGTGAAGTATTAGCCATAAAATCAGCATCCGATGAATTACCACCATTTTCTTGAGCCTTAATATTATTAAAATATAAACTATTCTTTAATAACTTATTTAAGTTTGGTGTAATCTCTTGGTTTTCCACCTCTAAATTAATAACGAAGTTTTCTAGTGATTCAACTTGAAGGAAAATAACATTCTTGTCTTTAAAAATTCCCTCATCTTGAACATTATCATTAGCTTGACTTGCATTTTTATAAGCAAACCATTCCTCAATATCATCATGAACATCACTTCTTTTAATAATAGTTCTTGAATCTTCTATATATGATGATAGATCATGATAATGATGACCTATTATAGAATATTTAGCCGCTGCTTCAACCTTAGTAATTGTCGTAGGAAAATAGTCATTATAATTTAAAGTAATCCCACCACAGATTAAAGGATAAATAGCCATCATAATTCTTTGACGTGAATTCATTTCTACTTCCTTAAGAGCTAATTTCTCCCAAAAACGATATGTGACAATTAAGAAAACAGGATCAATAAATAATAAAATATCCTTAAGTTGAATTAAGGCAATAGCACTAATACCGACAACACCAAAATTGCGATATTGAGCTAAATTATAAATACTCAAATAGGAATCAAAACTGCGATAGTAAATTAAATTTGCGAACATAAAAAGGCTTAGAATAATATCTAGGCCAATTAATATTTTTAAACTTTTCTTACCATTAAATATTAAAGCAATAGAAAAAATAGAGAATGCTGCAAATATATAAGAAACAATATATTTATTAAGGACAAACTCACTACCACTTAATGGCATACTCATTTCACTATGAACTGAGTATGTAAAATAAATCATTTTAAATAAAGTAAATATTCCTAAAACAAAGTATAATACATTAACATATCTTAAGATATTTTTTAATTTCATTCTTAATCATCTCGTTTTATTTTTGAACAGTAAAGACTGATAAACATAATGTTTTAAATAATTCAGCATTGACAACCAGAGTTAAATCTATTGTTAGTACTAAATCATTATGATTGTTATAAAAATCAATATACTCACTAATATAGTATTTATCATTAGCATCATGAGCCATTCTTACCTTAATATAATCACCATCATTAATACTAGCAACACGATATTTATTATGGTAAAGACTATCATTTGTTATTACTAAACGATCAATTTCAAAATCACCATAAGTATTATTATAATCTTTAAAAGTTGCTTCAAATTTCTTTAACGCTGCATTATAATCATCAATAGTATATTCTTTATCTTTACCTAAAGATAAATAACGAAATCTTACCCCCTGCGAGCTAGTCATTTTACCCACAGCACGTTGTGATTTTATTTTTGCATACGCAGTATTAATATCTTTGATCAAGACAATACTTGATTCCTTAGTTTTTGGATTTTTCAATGTTGAAGTAATTGTCTCCCAAGTCTCATTTTTATGAAAACGAAAAGCTAAAGCATCTTGCATCCCATAAGTTATTTCAGGAATACTACGATAATTAAACATTTCATCAATTTGTTTTAAAGCAAACTCATGTTCCACATAGTTATTAACACAAAATTTAATTACTTCACCATCAAAACGAACATTCTTTCTTCTATTAACAAGCTTTTTTATTATAAATAATACTAGTGCTATTACAAAAATAGTAATTGCTACATATTTTATTAAACTATTGTATGAAGTATAGTAATTTAAAATATTAAAATGTTGCAATGAAAAAACAAGTGCTCCTAAAAAAGCAATCAGTAAAAATAATTTCGCAAAGAAACTAATAATCTTAACTCTCAAAGCAACCTTATCATAATAAATATTCATAATTATCATCACTCCCAACTAAACAACATTATACCATATTTATAAAGATGGTTAAGTAAAAACATAAAAAATACGATAACTTCTTAATGGGTATGTTTAAATATACATAACTACTATAAAATTATCGTTTATTATTATTAATACTTTATTTAAAAACTAAATTCCTTATTATTGAAATCCTCAATAAAATTAATGACATCATCATTAATTGATAAATCAAGATCTTGCATTTTTCTATCTATTTCTACTAGCATCTCTGTTGTTAAATTACGATCTAAATATGGGAATAAAATATTATCTTCCTTATAAATATGATCTTTCAACATTAAGCAATATTCAGTAATTAATTGTGAAATCTCTTTAACATCACTTGAACTAACTAGCTTTGAGCGATACTCTCGACTTTGTTCATGTTCTTGATACATAGCCTTTAAAATATCATTTTTTTCAAATAGATAGAACAACATATCTTCTTCTTTACCATGATGAAAATCATCTGCATAATATTTAAAAAAGTAGAGTAACTTTTCTACCTCCTGGGCATACTTTATCAGAAAGTTAGGTTGTCTAATAATATATTCTGCTATATAAACTAATTCAGTTATCTTGCGATGCTCCTCAATTAACATTTCTACAATCGCACTATACTTATCTTTTTTAGTTAATGGAGTAAAGACTTTAATTTCTTTAGTTTTTTGAGTAACCAAGTCATTTAAATTCTCAAACATCGCTATTTGATCACCACTAGAAAAATTATGGATCTCAAATAAATCTTTTAAGAGACAAGTTCCCACACTACAATCAACACAGAAGATTTCGTTTTTTTCAAGAAAGTCTCTAGTAATAGGATATTCATTAATAACTTCATTAATCGGCATATTCAGATTAAGCACTGATTTCACCACCTAAAGTAATAACATAAGTTTCTAATTCGATGTCCTTATCAGCATTTTTTATGGCTCGTCGTGTTGCATCTTCAATACCCATACAACATGGTACTTCCATACGTACAACAACTATTTTCTTAATATCATTATTACTAATTATTTCAGTTAATTTATTTGAATAATCAATATCATCTAATTTAGGACAACCAATAATTGTAACCTTATCTTTAATAAATTTATCATGAAAATCTTTAAAGGCATAGGCACAACAATCAGCTGCTATTAATAAGGTAGCTTGATCAAACGATTGATGTTGAAAGTCAATTAATTTAATTTGAATTGGCCATTGTTTTAATTCTGATTTCATTATTATCTCACTCTTTTCTTTTATTATTAAATATAGTATACTACAAATAATAACTTATTAATGTTGCAATTGCAACGAAAGGGTGATGATTATGTTATTAAATAGCTTATTTAATAATAATGAGCTTTTTACAAATATTAATTTATCGACAAGGAATAAACTTGGTGAATATTTTGAAATAATAAAAGTTTCAAAAAATCAAATTATCTTTAATGAGGGTGATTGCCTTAAGAGAATTTATTTTGTTGTTGAAGGCCTTGTTGAAATATCGAAATATGATCTTGATGGTAATAAAAACATTGTCGCTTTAATAGAGACAAATGATCTTTTTGCGGAATCAGTTGCTTTAGCTACTGATACAATCTCACCCTATCAAACAATGAGTTTAGTTGATTCAACTATCGCTACTTTGACAATTGCTAACTTGATGCAACTAGTACAATTAGAAAATCAAATCTCAATTAATTTATTAAAAATACTAGCCACTAAAAACACTTATTTAACTTTTAAGATCGATTGTCTATCGCAAGTTAGTATTAAAGAAAAAGTCTTTGAATTATTAAGATATTACCATCTTAAACAACAACGTAGCAGGATAACACTACCTTTTAATAAAAGTCAACTTGCTGAGTTTCTTTGTGTAAACCGTTCTGCTCTATCAAGAGTTCTAACACAAATGGAACAAGAGGATATTTTTAGCTATCATAATAAAACCTATACTCTTAATCCATTTTATTTTAATTAGAATAGATTGTTTTAAAGTCTCATTATGATATAATATTTCAAAATATATTACTTAATTTATTTTATAGTCTTATTTAGGAAAGGAGTTAGTTATGAAAAATAGAATTAGTATTAATAATATTGAAGAGGCAGCTAGAATAATTGATCCAATTTTTCTAAATACGCCACAATATGAAGTTGCAGCCATTAATAAAATGTTTGATAATTCGATTCTCTTTAAAATTGAAACCTTAAATCCTATTAGAAGTTTTAAGGGGCGCGGCACTTCTTACTATGCCTCTAAACTTAAAAAAGATGATACAATAGTGGTTGCTAGTGCAGGTAATTTAGGTCAAGCTTTAGCTTATGTATGTCAAAAAAATGGTATGAATGCTATTGTTTTTGCAGCAAAGAATGCTAATGAGTTTAAAATAAAACAAATGAGATTACTAAATGCTGATGTAAGATTAGTAGGCAAGGATTTTGATGAAGCCAAAGAAGTAGCTGCTGAGTTTGCTAAAAAAAACAACTATCAATTATTAGTAGATAGCTTAGATGTTGAAACCTGTGAAGGAGCAGGCACGATTGCTAAAGAGCTTATTGCTGAACATCAAAACATTGATACTGTTTTAGTTGCTTTAGGAAATGGTGCTATGTTAACTGGAATCGGAACCTATTTTAAAGAATATTCACCGCAAACAAAAGTGATCGGTGTTGCAGCTAAAGGCGCACCTGCAATGGCTGATTCATTTCTCCAAAAGAAAGTTATTGAATATCCTAGTTATTCAACTATAGCTGATGGTATTGCAGGAAGAACTTGCTTCAAAGAATGTCTTGCTGATATGGAACTCGTTGTTGATGATGTTATTAAAGTTAGCGATGAGACAATGATTGAGGCAATGAAAATCATTCACGAAAAGCTTGGTCTTGTCGTTGAGGCATCAGGTGCTATTTGTCTTGGTGCTATCCTTGATAATCCAGAACACTATAAACATAAAAAAGTTGCTGTTATTGTTTGTGGTAGTAATCTAAATCCAGAACAAATAAATACCTATCTACTCTAAAATAAAACCTCAAAGTTACTTAACTACGAGGTTTTTCTTCAATTAATAAATATTTACGATTTTTATTTACTCCTTTAGCACTTAAAATTCCTAAACTAACAAACTTGCTTAAATACCGTCTAATAGTTGAAGGACTTCTTCCACTAAGTTGGGCTGCTTTGGAGTTAGATATTTCATTATTATCTTTTAAAAATGGATATATTTCATAAAAAAAAGCTAATTCTTTACTCGTTAATTTATCACTTAACGATAGTTTTCCGTTATCACTATTTTTATCTATACAATATTTCGTTACTATCTCATGAATAGCTTCTAACATAAACTCAATAAACATTGTTGCATTATTTTCTTTATTTCCAATACTTAACATTTCATAGTATTTTAATTGATTTTCATATACAATAGTTTCAACCGGTATCCATTCAAAAATAGAATGCCACTTTGCTAAAATTAAATTTTGCCACAAACGACCCATTCGTCCATTTCCATCTTCAAAAGGATGAATCATCTCAATTTCAAAATGAATAAGACAACTCTTAATTAATTCGGGCATTTCATCATTTTTTAAACATTCAAATAATTCACTCACCAGTTTATTAATATATTGTGGTCTAGCACCAATATGAACAACTCTACCACTTTCATCATAAACACCAACATCCTTATTTCTAAAAGATCCACTTTCTTCAACTAAATCCTTTGTTATTAATTTATGAATTGTTAAAAAATCGTCTATTGAATAAGGATCCATTTTAAAAGCTAACTCATATGCCTCATATGCATTCTTAACCTCACAAATTTCTTTTGGTGCTCCTATAATTTTTTTACCATTAATAATATTTGTTACCTGTTCAATTGACAGTGTATTATTTTCAATTGCTAAAGATGACTGGATTGAATAAATTCGATTATTTCTTCTTAATAATAAATTTCTTTCTTTCTCTAATTCTAATTCTGTTAGCTTTTGTGATATTTCAATTATCAAATTTAACATATTACTTGTTATCGAAAACGGGGTTATCATAATACTACCTCCAATCTTATTTATCTATATTATATCAAAAACCATACTTTTCATCAACAAACTGAGCGATAAATTGAGCGATAAATTGAGCGATAAAAAACAGTACCCTAACTTTAATTTAGTCGTACTGTTTTTTACTTATTTATTTAAAAACTTCAATAATTCAATAGCTGCTGCTTTAGGGCCACTTGTTTCATAGCCTTTAATACCTAATTTAGTTTTTAATTGTCCTACTCTAATACCTTGATCAAAGAACATCTTAAAATATTTATCTATTAAAGGATCTGTTTGTTCTTGACGTTGTACCGGTCCAAAAGGATTCGCAAAATATGATTTAACTAAACCAACTTCTTGCGTTGTTCCTTTCGCAAGTCTTGCCCCATCAATAAATACTTGTTTAGCAGTAGCTAAATCATTAAAGATTTCAACTGGTTTATTATCATCATCATAATTATTCGCATATAAGAATAAATCAATTTCATAACCTTTAGTTATCTCTTCATAAGTTGCTACTGGAATAACAATACGGGCATTAATTTTATCTGGATTCATAAAAATTGAACGATCTATTGTTCGATAAGCATAACCAGTATCTAAGTCATCCAAGCGAACAAAAGCTCCTATTTCTGTCCCGTAAGCTTTTATCTTATCATCTTCATCAAAGATAATTCCCATATCATCAAAAATAATCTTAATATCTCTAATTCCATTATCTTCTAATGTTCTTAATGCTTCCAAAGTCTCTGATTTTCCTGCTCCACTATCACCCATGATAACAATATTTTTAGTCTCATTGTTATCCATTGTTATTACAGCCATTGCACCATGAATTGGTAATCCACCCTGATTAATTCCTTTAACATTATGCAATGTCAAAATCATTTTCTTCATATAGCCAAAATAATCAAATTCATCACTATATGAAGCATAACCGACAAACAAATCATTATCACTATCATGGTAGAAACAAGTCTTTTCAACTTCATCTTTAACTCCAAAAACATAAATCATATCAGGATCACTAAATTTAACAGTATCTAAATCAGCCAATTCAAAAAGGTTTGCTAATGTAACACCCATTGACATAAAATCTTTATGAAAATAAATCAAAGCAAAGAACTTACCTACTTTAGCTGGATAACAAAGAAAATCGTTTTTATCCATTTCAACATCTTTAATTGGATTTTCAAATACTTCTTTAAAGATACCATCCCTTGTATTACGACGAGGATAAGTAATGAATGGTGGATGAAGAATAATTGCTTCAATAATAGGAATTGGTCGTAAAACCTCATAAATCCCTTGCTCACAATTCAAACGATATTCATTAACAACAATTCCTGCATTTACACCAGCAATCAACTGACGATATACTCTGTTTTTCTTACCCATGATTGTTTCTGATACTTTACGATAAGTTTCCAAAATCAATGACTCAAAATCACTATGTGACTGAATAAACTGAGCATTTTGAATTCCTTTTTGTGATTTATTATTATAGACTAAAGCATATCTTTCTAAAGAACGCCAATAGTTATACATTGTTTCAACAAATTCTAACAAACTATCTTTAGCTTTAATATATGCAATATAATCCTTGTGAACTTTTTTAACTTCATCCAGATCCATAACTAATAGTAATTTGAACATCGTTACTAATTCATCAACTAAAGTACTATCATCAGGTTCAATTTTATTTAAAGCATAGTATAATGGTTTTCCTTTTCTTTTTAAATATAATAGATGTACTTCAACAACTTTCTTAAAGCCGCGACTATCTAACAACTCCACACTTGAAGTACAATAATACTTTGTAAAGTTTAAAACTGCATTTGTATGACTAATTGTAAATGATTTTGCCATTATACCACTCCTTCTTTTCTTATAGTAATATTATATTATGTTCCTCACATTTTTCAACCATTTCTTTACTCCAGATTGAACTTTGTACTTCTCCAATATGCATCTTCTCTAAAAAGAACATACAAAGTCGCGATTGCCCAATTCCACCACCAACGGTTTGTGGCAGTTGTCTATTTAAAACATCTTGGTGATATGGTAAAGTAGCACGATCCATAGCATCAGCTGCTTCTAATTGTTTTAATAAACTTTTTTCATCAACTCTAATACCCATACTTGATAGTTCAATACCACTATCTAAAATCGGATTATAGAAAATGATATCTCCATTTAACTCCCAATCATCATAGTCTGGTGCACGCATATCATGAGGCATTCCATTAGAAAGTTTTTTACCAATCTGTTTAATGAAAACTGCCTTATGTTCCTTAACAATTGCATTTTCACGACCTTTATCATCTAAGTCAGGATAAAGATCATATAGCTCTTGGGAAGTAATGAAAAATATTTCGTCTGGTAACTTTCTAGTAAGTTGCGGATATAATGCATTAATATACTCCTCTGTCATCTTAAAGACTTCAAAAATATCTTTAACAATTTTCTCTAGCATTTCATCTGTTCTTTCATCCCTGTTTATTATTTTTTCCCAATCCCATTGATCGACGTATAAGGAATGAATATTTGATAAATCTTCATGTTTTCTGATGGCATTCATATCAGTATAAAGCCCCGTCCCCTTTTCAAAGAAATACCTTTTTAAAGCCTTTCTTTTCCATTTAGCAAGTGAATGAACAATTTGTAAATTACTCATATCGGCTGTCGAGAAAGTGACTGGTGTTTCCACACCGGATAAATTGTCATTTAAACCACTATCACCCTGTACAAATAAAGGAGCTGGAACTCTAGTTAATGATAACTTTTCCGCAAAATGCTTATCAAAATAATCCTTCACCTCTTTAATTGCTTTTTGTGTTTCAATCACATTCATTTTTGGTTGATAATCTTTATCAAGTTTTAATGTCATATTAATATCCTCCTTTATAATAAAAAAAGTCCCTTCCTTAGAAGCGACTAGCACGGTACCATTCTAATTAATATCAAATTATTATTTGATATCATCTCTTTTTTGTAACGAGTATTCCCCGGGATAGTCTACTCTTAGTTCTCCTATCCAACTCCTAGAGTGTTCCCTTATAAACTTCTCTTAGGCTTTTCCAGCAACTAGCCCTCTCTTTAAGATACTATTTTTATAAGATTCTCTATTCACAGTTATTAATTATTCATTTGAAATAAAAAAAACGCTTCCATCTAGAAACGTAAAGATACGCGGTACCATTCTAGTTCAAGCTTAGCTTGCCCTCTTTGTTGATAACGGATTCCATTCCGAGATAGTCTACTCTTAGTTCTCCTATCTAGCTCCTAGAGTGTTCCCTTATAAAATATTTTAGGCTTTTTCACCAACAGCCCTCTCTTTAAAAATAAGTTTTTATAAGAATCTCTATTCAATGCTTGAATGTATATTATCATAATAAAAAAATTAATGCAAGCTTTTTAATTTATTTAATGCTGATATATGGTATAATTAGATAGGAAAAGGATGATGAAAAGTGAAAGATAGAGAATTAATGGGTACTGCAAAAATCTCTTCTTTATTATTAAAATTCGCTTTACCAGCAACTGTAGGAATGTTGGTAAATGCTATTTATAATATTGTAGATCGTATCTTTATTGGTAATGCAGATTATTTAGGCTCAAATGGTTTAGCAGGAGTAACAATTGCCTTTCCAATAATGATGGTTATCATGGCTGTTGCTTTAATGTGTGGTGTTGGTGGTTCAACCTTATTTTCAATTAATCTTGGTGAACGTAAATATGATAGAGTTAAAAGAATAATTGGTAACTCTTTTTCTTTGGCAATTTTAACGACACTAACATGTGCTATTTTAATATTTATTTTTATTGAACCAATTTTAATTAATTTTGGTGCTAGTGAAACAGTATTACCATATGCAAAAGATTATTTGCAAATTATACTTATTGGAGCAATTTTTCAAGGTATTAATATGACTGGTAATAATTTAATTAGAGCCGATGGTAGTCCAAAGATTGCTATGTTATCAATTTTACTTGGAGCAGGTGTTAATATCGCTCTTGACCCTATTTTTATTTACATCTTACAATGGGGTATGACCGGTGCTGCCCTTGCGACAATTATTGGCCAATTTTGCTCAACAATATGGGTTTTAAATTATTTTATAAGAGGAAAAGCAAACTTCAAACTATCATTAAAAGATATGATTATTATTCCATCATTAGGTCTTAAGATTTTAACAACTGGTTTGCCATCATTCTTTATTCAAGTAGCAGGTAGTGTTCTAAATGTCGTTTTAAATGCATCACTATTAGCTTATGGTGGCGATCTTGCAATTTCAGCTATGGGAATTGTTAACAGCGTACAAACTTTATTATTAATGCCTATCATCGGTTTAAATCAAGGTGCACTTCCTATCATTGGGTTTAATTTTGGTGCTAATAACCTTAGTCGTGTTAAAGAAACAGCTAAATTTGCTACTTTTAGTGCTACAGTTATTGCAGTCATTGGTTTTATTATCATAAGATTATTCTCAGCACAAATCATAATGGCTTTCAATCAGGATCCTGAGTTAGTTGCGTTAGGTTCAAAAATGTTATTAGCGTGGTTTTTATGTTTACCAGTAATTGGTATCGGAATGGTATTAAGCAATTTCTTCCAAGCAATTGGTAAAGTAATTCCAGCCATATTCTTATCACTTTCACGACAAATTATTATTTTAATTCCTTTGATTCTTATTTTATCAAAAAATTATGGTTTAGATGGTTTAATATATGCAGCACCAATTTCCGATGTACTCTCAACTACCTTAACATTAATTGTCTTTACCATTACTATTAAAAAACTATCAAAAAAGGCTATTCTAACTGAATAACCTTTTTTAATATAATTCTTTCATCTCACTATTCTCAATATTTTTTAATGCATTATATTTAAACAGTTTAATATTCAAATCCTCACATAGTTGAGTTAAGATTGGTTTTAATTTCTTAACCTTTTCATGAAAAACAATAGCATCATATTTTATTGTTGATTTTTCAATTAAATCCTTTAATTGCTGATAACCAACATTTTCAAAATCAGTCTGCATTAACCATAAGCCACATAGTTGATGAGATAAGTAGATAGGATAATCTTTTGCTAAGATTGCCTTAGTATAAGTTGCTTCAAAGTGAGCTCCTCCTAAATATAAAACATTAAGTCGTTTATCATTAACATCATTAAATATTTCGAAAATTGTTTCACTGATTACTTTAACAGCTATTTCATTATTAAAAGAATCAGGATAACTACCAATTTCTAAGTCAATATTATTAACTGGATATTTTAACAATAACTTAGGATCTACATCTGTAACGATTCCAGAAAAATGAGTCGTTTCGCTTTCACAAGTAAAATCTAATAGATTATTTTCAATTCTTAATCGTTCCATATTAACTAATAAATTTGTTGCATATTGAGGATTATAAGGTAAGTAAGTCCCACTTAAAATATCACCAACATGATGCACACTTAAAATAGGATCAGGAGCACTTGCTCCAGCATGATAATTTACATGAACAGCTGCTTCAACATCACTAAAATTCTCAATTAAGAAATCAATGTATTTTTCAGTATAATGCATAACGTGATCATCTGTTATCATAAAATAATAGTCATGAGTATCCTTTTCAATTAAATAGATTTCACAAAGTTTAGTCTTGTAATCTATCTTTTTTAAATCATAATTATTCTTAAGATAGTTAAAAACATTATAACCAACTAAATCTAATTCAGGATTAATACATATAATATTTAATACTTTCATTTTACCACCTCTCTAATATTATACTGCAATTAAATTTTTTTTACTAATCATTTATGTTATAATTGCTCTGAAAGGAGTACTGTTATGAATTATTTAATTACAAATCCATTTTGTCCTTATTGTTATGGCAATGATCGTGTTTTAGAAAGGGAACTTCCAAATTTAACAGATGAGGATTTAATGCTTTTACCCTATACCTTAACACCTGATGTTCAGGAATTTGATGATCGCTTATACAATGGTTATCTAAAAGCCTTCAATAATGATACCTTACCTTACTTAGAAACCTTAGATATTCCATTACCTAAGTATTATAAAAAAGAAAACATCTCACCTTCAAAGCTAGTTTTTATTACTTACTATTATCTTAGAGAGAAAAAACTTGGCCTAAAATTCTATCATGAAGTTACTAGAGAGTTCTTTCAAAATGATTTAAACTATAGTGATATTGAACAGCTAAGTAAGATTGTTGAAAACTTAGGCATAAAAAAAGAGGATTATCTTCAAGCATTAGAAAATCCAATCTATGAACAACAATATCTTAACAATCTTGAGGATATTGATGATATGGATATTGAAAGTGTTCCAAGTTATATAATCGATGATGAAATACTAGTTGGTATCAAAAAAGGGATTACAAAAATAAAAAGCCAATAGCTAAGCTATTGGTTTTTCTTTATAATTTCTATTTTAGTGAAATTCGACAAGTTAGTTTTTGTCGCTCCTATAAATAATATAAACGATGCTATAAATAAAATCATATTCATATCGTTCACCTCACATCTATTTTACTACACTTTTATCATCATTGCAATAATAATGTTCTGTAGTTTTTGTGTGATTTACTCATCTTCATTGTGTTTTTCAACATCTTTATTATCTAAATCATTATCCTTTTCTTCATCTTCAACGATCTCATTTGGTAATTTTCCTGTTTCATATAATGAGTTTATCTCTTCTGCAGTAAGTGTTTCTTTCTTTAATAGCGTTTCCGCAATTAAAGTATGTAATTCACTATGCTCTGTTAAAATGTCCTTAGACTGCTGATAACATGCTTCAATAATTGTTTTTACTTCTTGATCAATTTCAAATGCGACTGTATCAGAGAAGTTCTTTCTTGAATTAAAATCTCTACCTAAGAAGACTGAACCTTCTTGTTCTTCATATTGAACAGTTCCCAAAGATGACATCCCAAACTGTGTAACCATAGCACGAGCAATCTTTGTCGCCTTTTCAATGTCATTTTGTGCTCCTGTCGAAATATCATTAAACATTATTTCCTCGGCAACACGACCAGATAGTAGTCCAGTAATTCTAGCTTCTAATTGTTTTTTAGTCATTAAAAAGCCTTCATCTTTTGGTGTCATTAAGACATAACCACCAGCACTACCACGCGGAATAATTGTCACTTTTTGAACAATCTCAGCATCAGATAATACTAATCCTACAACAGCATGACCAGATTCATGATAAGCTACTACTCTTGTATCATGTTCCTTTAGTTTACGTGATTTTTTAGCAGGTCCACCAATTACACGATCAATCGCTTCATCTAAATCATCCATATCAATACTATTTCTATCATCTCTAACAGCGAGCAAAGCTGCTTCATTTAAAATATTTTCTAAATCGGCACCTGTAAATCCTGGGGTTCTTTCCGCAATGTACTCTAACTTTACTTCAGGAGCCAATTTTTTGTTTCTAGCATGTACTTTTAAGATATCTACTCTACCTTCACGATCAGGTACATTAATTTGAATTTGACGATCAAAACGACCTGGTCTTAAAATTGCTGGATCTAGAACATCTGGTCTGTTTGTAGCTGCAATCATGATAATACCTGAGTTTTCACTAAAACCATCCATCTCAACTAATAATTGGTTAAGTGTTTGTTCACGTTCATCATTACCGCCACCAACACCAGCACCTCTTTGACGACCAACTGCATCAATTTCATCAATAAAGATGATACATGGTGCATTTGTCTTAGCTTCTTTAAACATTTCTCTAACACGACTAGCACCAACACCGACAAATAATTCAACGAAGTCAGAACCAGAAATTGTATAGAAAGGAACTCCAGCTTCACCAGCAACAGCACGTGCTAATAAAGTCTTCCCTGTTCCAGGAGGCCCAACTAATAAGACACCTTTAGGTATACGAGCTCCCATTTCTTGATATTTTCTTGGTTTCTTTAGATAATCAACTAACTCAACTAGTTCATCACGTTCCTCATTAATTCCCGCAACATCCTTAAAAGTTACTTTCTTATCTCCTTTATCCAACTGGGCGCGATTCTTGCCAAAGTCCATTCCTTTACCGGCACCTTGACTTCTCATTATATAAATCAATAACGCACCTAATAAAACGATCGTTAGTAAAGTACCAATCATTGAACTTAAGAAATTACTCTCCTGTCCCTCAAAACCAATTTTTATATTTTTATCTTGAGCAAGTTTTATTATTTCTTCATATTGATTAGTTGTGCTTGGAGCTTTACCTTGGAAACGTTGTTCCTGAACTGCAGCACGAGGATTATCAGTTATCTTAATTGTTCCATTAACAATTAAAACACCATTAGAATTTCTAACACTGATTGATTCAACGTTTTTTGTTTCTAATGTTTTAACTAATTGATTATAGTTAAGTGTTTCAACTTTATTCGTATTACTAAAAGTTGACATAACCAACAATAATCCCATAACTATTAATAAGATATAAAAACTATTAAAGCCTCTTCTATTTTTCATTTACCTATCACCTAACTTACATGTAACATTCTTCGCGCAAGACACCAACATATGGCAAATTGCGGTACAACTCATCATAATCTAATCCAAAACCAATTACAAACTCATTTGGAATTGAAAAACCTACATAATCTGCATAACAATCAACTTCACGACCTTCTGGCTTATCTAATAAAGTAACAATCTTTAAAGCTTTTGGATCACGATTTTCTAAAATTCCCTTCACGACATTTAAAGTTTTTCCTGTATCAACTATGTCTTCAACAATAATGACATTACAGCTATCAATTGGTCGTGTTAAATCTTTTAAAATTCTAACTTCTCCTGTACTTTTTGTACCACGATAACTACTCACATCCATGAAATCTATCTCACAGTCTAACTTAATATGTTTCATTAATTCAGCTAAAAAAGGAACACTTCCACTCAACAAGGCAACTAATGTTATTCTCTCACCTTTAAAATCTTCATTTATTTGTTGAGCTATTTCCTTTGTCTTTTCAATAATTTGATCTTGTGTTATTAAAATTTTTTTTACATGGTTATGCATTGTTTCACCTCATCAATAATTAAAAATAAAAAACACCTCATTATCTTTAACAATAACTGGTAGATAATCTCTTAAAAAAAAGGGTACTTTATTCTTTTTAATTTTTAGTCTAAATTTTTTATAGTCTATTCCTAATCCATCTAAATCATTTCTATTATAATTTCTAATTGTAAATGGATATTTCATTTCTTTTTTTATTAACGGATAGTTATACTTTTGTTGCCAAAGATTAATAAAATCATCATACTCTGCATCATTAGTAATTAAATAACTATAATCCTCTAATAAATAATCCAACACATAAATAATAGCATAAGCTTTTACTATAGTTGTGTCTAAAAATGTTACTTTAAAATTGTTAGAATGCTTTATTTTTCTGATGATTTCATCAAGATATTTCAGTGTAATATCATATTTTTTTATTTGTTTAAATAGCCAACGTCTTTGAATATTTTCAGGCCAACTTAAAAAATACTCAATTGATAAATAATTGACTAAATTATTATTAACAAAGGCATTCTCTTGTTCAATTATTTTATTACTAGCCATAGCCTCTTCATATATTTTCTCTTTTTCAGCAATTGATAATTTTCCTAATAAATTTCTATTCACATTTCTAGTATAGTCAAACTCATAATTACTATAATCCTCATGATAGTTAATTTGTTTACTATTCGCATAGTTTTCAAGATCCTCCTTATAATAATTTAAAAGGGGACGATTAATAACTAACTTACGATAATTTGTTTGTGCTTGAATTCCATAATAATTGTATAATCCAGTACGTTCCTTTTGAAATAAATAGGTTTCTAAAAAATCATCTCTATGATGAGCTACATACACCTGATCAGTATGATATTTCTTAGCTACATACTCAAAAAAGTCATAACGGATATGACGAGCTTGAGCTTGAAAATTTTCATTAGTATAATCTTCCTTGTTAACGATTAATTGCTCAAAGATAATCTCTTTATCTTTAATATATTCCTTAATCGTTAGGGCATCTAAATATGAATCCTCACGTTTTTGATAGTTTACATGTGCAATAACAATTTCTTCATTTTGGTGATACAAATAATCTAATAACACCATTGAATCAATACCTGCACTAACAGCAACAACAATCATTATATATATAAAAACACCAGCTATTCTGGTGTTTCATCCTCCGGCAAAACATAGATAGTTGTTCCTTTTTCCGTTGAGAAAATTGTTCCACTAACATATGATTGAATATAACTTTCATCTTTTAGTTTGGCAACTTCATTTTTTAAGTTTTCTGCCTCTTCTTTTAGTTGCGTATTTTCTTTTTGCGCAACAGAGATATCATATTTAGTCTTGATTGTACTATAAACTTCTAAGCCAATATTTACCAACAAAACAATCGCAACTACAGCTGCAATCAGTCTAATATTTCTAGTAGCATTACTTTTTTTCATTTTAATCTTCCTTACTTACATTTAAATAACTTTGGAAAAAATCTTTTGCTTTATCTAAATAGGCATTCGCAAAAAAATTAAAATCTAAAGATAATTCTTCTGATAATCCTATCTCATGTTTATATTTAGCAACATTATGCCATTGTAAACATTGAAACATACGCCATGCATATAATCTTTGATATTCGTTTTTACTTGCTGCTTGATTATAATATTCCTCAATTAATTGAAGCGCTTCTTCAAAGTTAACGTTTCCAAAACAGGCAATATCATAAATCGGATCATTATTTGCACTAAATTCCCAGTCCAATAAATAAAGACGGTTTTCACCTAAAACAAAGTTACTCGTTTGGGAATCACCATGACATGGTACTAACTCAATATCTTTTAGGTCTTTTTCATAAATCTCTACCCATTTGTTTTTTAGTGATAAATAAACTGGGTCTTGTCCCGATGTTATTTTCTCATATTTTTTTAAACGATCTAGAGGATTATAATCATATTTGAATTTAGGTGAGCTATGTAATTTCTTTAAAATAGCTACTACAGATTCTAGCGGTTTAGGACTCACTTCACTTAGTGGTATGCCTTCAACATAAGGGGCTACCTTATAACCTGTTTTCTCATCATTAATAATTGGCATTGGCAAAAAATCATAAGGTTCGATTTGTTGCATAATATCAATCTCTTGTTTTCTATTAGTAAAATGCTCAGCACCTTTGCCAGGAATTCTAAATGTATATTTTTTATTATCTATTTCTATAATATAAGTGTAGTTTGACATTCCACCCATTAATCTACTAATAACCTTGCTATCTTTTTGTAAGTTTTCCTTAATGTAATCCTTTATTATTGTCTCATTCATTTTTATCACCTACTTGTTATTATAGTACAACATTACTCGGATAGCAACAAAAAAAGAGGTGGAGACCTCTAATTTCTTGTTTTATTACTTGCTACTCTAATCCTATTAATTGCCTTCTCTAAAGTTGCTCTTGTATGAGCCATTTGTATAACATCTAACTCATCTGCTGATTCTAATTGTTGCTCTGCTATACTTCTTTCTTCTTCAGCTTTAGTTAAGTCAATTTCATAATCATACTCTGATGAGTTAACAAATACAGTGACTTCTTTAGTCCAAACAAATAGCCAACCACCACTGACAGCCATTGTATGAACCTCACCTTTTTCATCAGTAAACCTCATTTCACAAGGTCTAATAATATCTACAAATGGTGAGTGATTAGGTAAAACCCCAATCTGCCCATTTAATGTATAAACATTTAATATTTGTGCATCACCTTCAAAGATAATCTCCTTCGATGTTGCGATTGTTAAATTAAACATATTAACACCTCTATTCGTTCATTGATTTGGCTTTTTCTAAAGCTTCATCAATAGCACCAACGAACAAGAAAGCTTGCTCAGGGATGTCATCATGTAATCCTTCTAATATTTCTTTAAAACCTTGAACTGTTTGTTCAATTGAAACATATTTACCATCAAATCCAGTAAATTGTTCAGCAACATGGAATGATTGTGTTAAGAAGTTTCTAATTTTACGAGCACGAGAAACTACTAATTTATCATCTTCACTAAGTTCATCCATTCCAAGAATAGCAATAATATCTTGTAACTCTTTAAATCTTTGTAAAATTTCTTGAACACCACGAGCGACATTATAATGATCTTGGCCAACTATTTTTGGATCAAGAATTCTCGATGATGAATCAAGTGGGTCAACAGCTGGATATAATCCTAATGCTGAAATACCACGATCTAATACGGTACGAGCATCCAAGTGAGCAAATGTTGTTGCTGGTGCTGGGTCAGTTAAGTCATCCGCTGGCACATAAACTGCTTGAACAGATGTGATTGAACCACGTTTTGTTGATGTGATACGCTCTTGTAATTGTCCCATTTCAGTAGCAAGTGTCGGTTGATATCCAACGGCACTAGGCATACGCCCTAGAAGTGCTGATACCTCAGAACCTGCTTGCGTAAATCTAAAGATATTATCAATAAATAATAATACATCTTGGCCTTCTTCATCTCTAAAGTATTCAGCCATTGTTAAACCTGAAAGTCCAACACGCATTCTGGCACCAGGTGGCTCATTCATTTGACCAAAGACTAATGCTGTTTTCGCAAGTACCCCAGAATCTTTCATTTCATGATAAAGGTCATTACCCTCTCTAGTACGCTCACCTACCCCAGCAAAAACTGAGATACCACCATGCTGTGAAGCAATATTATTAATTAACTCTTGAATTAATACAGTTTTCCCAACTCCAGCTCCACCAAATAAACCAATTTTTCCACCTTTTGAATATGGACAAATCAAATCTACTACTTTAATTCCTGTTTCTAGCATTTCAGATGAAGTTTGTTGTTCTTCAAATGATGGTGCTAAACGATGAATTGGCATATGCTTTTCTTCTTCAAGGGCTTCCATATTATCAATTGGCTGTCCTAAAACATTAAACATTCTTCCTAATGTTTTTTCACCAACAGGAACACTGATTGGAGCTTTAGTATCATATGCTTCCATTCCTCTTACTAGTCCGTCGGTACTATCCATGGCAATACAACGAACTATATCATCACCTATGTGTTGAGCAACCTCAACAATTAAATCATGATTATCTTCTCTTTTTATTAAAATAGCTCCATTTAAATTCGGTAAATGTTCGCTATGGAATCTAATGTCCATAACTGGTCCCATTATTTGGACTATCTTTCCAATATTTTCTTCCATTAAAATACTCCTCTCTATAAGGCATCCGCCCCACTAACAATCTCCGTAATCTCTTGAGTAATGTTAGCTTGACGCGCACGGTTATATTCTAATAATAATTTATCTTTTAATTCATTTGCATTATCAGTTGCATTTTCCATTGCCATTCTACTTGATGCATATTCACAGACGCGTGATTCAATAATTGCTGTGAAAATATTTGAGTTCACAAAGTCACGCATCAAATGTTTCATTAAATATTCTGGATCAGTTGTATTATCGAATGGCGTACTCATATCATCAAATGGATTAAGAACTGGTATCAGTGAATAAATCCTTGGCTCAAATGAAACTGAATTAATAAATTTCGTATATACTAATTTTATTGCTTGTACTTCCCCACTTTGGAACATATCGATTGCTTCCTTAGTTATATAGTAAGCGCTATAGAACTCAGGATTTTTTGTAATATTAGAATATACATTTTTTATCTCGGCATTTTTTGTCATAAAGTAAGGCTGTGTTTTCTTACCTACTAAGATAAAACAATCACCTTTTTTTGAATCGTTAAATGCTTCTTTAGCAGCATTTGAATTATAGCCACCACATAAGCCCATATCACTGGCAATAACAATATATAATGTTTTTGCTTCAGGATTTTCAGTAATATATTCTAACATACTTGCTTCTTTAGCAATTTCATAGACAGCACTTGCTAAGTCATTACAAACAAAGTCTCTAACATCGATACTTTCTTCATATGATTGCTTTGCTTTTCTAAGTTTGGCACTTGATACTAATTCCATAGCTTTAGTTATTTTTTTAGTTGCATCAACTGACTTGATTCTACGCTTTGTATTTTGTAAATTTGCCATTATTCTTTTTCAACTGTTTTTACAAATTCAGTTGTAAATTTCTCCAAAATAGTTTTCAAGTTTTCATCAGTTGCTTCACTAATTGTTTTTTCTTCCTCTAGTACTTCAAAAATATAACGATGATTTTGATGTACATCTTGAAGTAATTCATTTTCAAAACGTTTTACCTCATCAACAGGTACTTCTTTTAAATAGTTATGTTTTAACGCAAATAAGATAATTATTTGTTCATAAACGCTTAATGGTGCATATTGATCTTGTTTTAATACTTCCATAACCTTTGCTCCATGATCAAGAACACTTTGTGTAGCTGAATCTAAATCACTACCAAATTGGGCAAACGCTTCTAGTTCTTGGAATTGAGCTAACTCTAATTTTAATGATCCCGAAACTTGTTTCATAGCCTTAATTTGTGCTGATGATCCAACACGTGATACTGATAATCCAGAATCAACAGCTGGTCTTTGTCCAGCATTAAATAATTCTGTCATTAGGAATATTTGTCCATCAGTAATCGAAATAACATTCGTTGGAATATATGCTGAGATATCTCCCGCTTGAGTTTCGATAATTGGTAAAGCAGTGATTGATCCACCACCATTTTCTTCATTTAAACAAGCTGCACGCTCTAATAATCTTGAATGAAGATAGAAAACATCTCCTGGGAATGCTTCACGACCTGGTGGTCTTCTTAATAATAATGATAAAGTACGATATGCAATCGCATGTTTACTTAAATCATCATAAATAATTAAAACATCTTCACCTTGCTCCATCCAGTGTTCACCAATTGTTACTCCTGAATATGGTGCTAAATATTGTAGCGGTGCTAGTTCACTAGCTGTTGCACTAACAATCGTTGTATATTCCATTGCTCCTGTTTGTCTTAACATTTCTGAAATTTGAGCAACAGTTGAATTCTTTTGGCCAATAGCTACATAAATACATTTTACACCTAATCCTTTTTGATTGATGATAGTATCTACTGCTACCGCTGTTTTACCTGTTTGTCTATCCCCGATAATTAACTCACGTTGTCCTCTTCCAATTGGAATCATTGAGTCAATTGCTTTAATTCCTGTTTGTAATGGTTTCGTAACTTCCTGTCTTGTCATTACCCCAGGCGCGACACGTTCAATTGGACGATATCCTTCAGCTTCAATTTCACCTCGACCATCAATTGGTTGACCTAATGCATTAACAACACGACCAATTAAGCCATCACCTACTGGTACCTCAACAACACGTTGAGTACGTTTTACAATGTCGCCTTCCTTAATTTCAGAATCGTCTCCCATTAATACACAACCAACATGCTCTTCATTAAGGTTTAATACCATTCCATAGACATTTCCTGTAAACTCCAATAGTTCTCCTACCATTGCATTGTCTAATCCATAAACTAAAGAAATACCATCACCAACAGTAATTACTGTTCCTACTTCTGATGTTTCAACTTTGTCATCATAACGTTTAATCTGTTCTTTAATTAATTCACTTATTTCTTCTGGTCTAATTGAACTCACACAATCACCTTCTTTTCCTATAAATTATATTGAAATACTTGATTTCATTCTAGCAAGTTTATTACTTACACTACCATCAAGTACCAAATCACCAATAACAACTTTAACTCCCGCAACTAATTTTTCATCGATAAGATTTTCAACAGTAAACTTAGAATCATATTTTTTTTTCTAAACCACTTTTAATTTCTTTAACTTTCTTATCAGATAATGGCGTTGCCGAATAAATTTTTGCTTCTTTAATATTATTATAATCTAAATAAATTTTTCTATATTCAAGGCAGATCATATCTAAATGATGAATTCTTGATTTATCTATTAATAGTTTTAAAAAATTTAATAGACTATGGTTGATCTTTCCTTCAAAAATTTTAATAATTATTTCTTTCTTTGTTTCTTTATCAACACTTTTACTATCTAGTATTTTTAAAAATTCACTATTACTAATAACTGCATCATAGATAAATTTAGTTTCATCTAACATTTGATCGCTATTTTTTTCATCTAATGATAGTGAAAAAAGTGCTTTAGCATATGTGAAAGCTACAGATTCCATTACGCTTTCAACTCCTTAATGAAATCATCAACAATTTCTTCGCCCTTTTTCTCATTTAACGAATCCTTGACAATTTCACGAGCAGCCAGTAATGCAATATCCACTACTTCACTCTCAATTTCTTTTCTAGCTATCATTTTTTCTCTTTCTATTTCTAGACGAGCACTTTCAATTTTATCATTAGCTTCACTTTTAGCATTATCAATAAGTTCTTCTCTTACTCTAATTGCTTCATTTTTAGAGCGATCTAGAATATTCTTTGAATCAATACGCGCTTGTTTCATTGCTTCATTTGCTTGTGTTTCATAAGCTAAAGCATTTTGATTAGCTTGTGCTGCAGATTCAACTTGTTCAACCATAAAGTTTTCTCTTTTTTCAAAATATCTAACAATTGCTTTCCAAAAGAACTTATAGAAAAAGAAAAATAAAATTGCTGTTGCTAGCCAAACTTGTAATAATTTTAAAATACTCGGCCCAATATTAATAACTATATTATCCATATTATCACTCCTTCTAACTGCTCATTTTTGTGAAGATTAGGATTAAAGCGATTAGTAGCCCATATAAGGCACTTGATTCTGCTACCGCTTGTCCAATAATCATCATTATTCTGATTTTTCCTTCTGCCTCGGGATTACGTCCAACTGCTTGCGCTCCACCTGATGCTGAAACACCTTGTCCTGCTCCTGTTCCCGCTCCTGTTAAGACAGCTAGTCCTGCTCCGATTGCAATTAAACCATCTGCGATTGTTGCTTCCATATTTTTACTCTCCTTTAACTACTCATTTTTGTGAAGATTAGGATTAAAGCGATTAGTAGCCCATATAAGGCACTTGATTCTGCTACCGCTTGTCCAATAATCATCATTATTCTGATTTTTCCTTCTGCTTCAGGATTACGTCCAACTGCTTGTGCTCCACCTGATGCTGAAACACCTTGTCCTGCTCCTGTCCCTGCTCCTGTTAAGACAGCTAGTCCTGCTCCGATTGCAATTAAACCATCTGCGATTGTTGCTTCCATAGCTCATACTCCTTTACTTTAATATTAATTTAATAAATAATCTACAATTACGACACGCTTGCAGTTTGTTTACTCTCTTCTTTAAGTTGTTTTGCCTTAGCTTTCTCATCCATGTCATCAAAATCTAAACCAATACTTGAGAATATTAATGTCAGTAAGGTAAATACAAAGGCTTGAATTACACCAGAGAAGACATCAAAATAAAAATGTAATGGTGGTGCCACGATTGCACCCAAGAAATTAAAAATCGGATTCTCAAAACCTTCAACTACCGGTAAGGCAAAAAGCATATTTTGCGCACCACCCATAGCTGAATAGAAGATAGCTAGAATTAATGATCCAGCTAACAAGTTCCCAAATAAACGCATTGACATACTAAGTGGTTTGGCAATAATATCCATTAAGTTCAATGGTAGCATTACCGCCACTGGGTCAAGATATCCCTTCATGTGATTAACGACACCTACGTATTTAAACTCATACGCATACTTAAATCCAAAACTGATTAATGCTAGACCTAATGGTACATTATAATCTGTCGCTGGTGCACTTAACCCTGTAAATAAACCTAACCAGTTCATCGTTAAAATGAAAATGATTAACATACTAACATACGGTAAAATTGTTTTTTTACAATGTCCCTTATAGATTGAATCATATAAGTTAGTTATAAAACCATAGTACATATCAATTACTACCATAATTTTAGAAGGTCGTTTCATCGGTTCCTGTCTGTCAATATATTTTCCTAATACAACAAAGACAATCGCTAAGAAAATAGCTACATACAGTAAATTCATTGTTTGCTCAGATTGTTGAGAAAAATAATATTCAATTGCGCTCATTCATCATACCTCCTTTTATTCCATAAATTAAGATTGCTATTCTAATTGTCAAACAGCCAAGAAAGGCACAAATCATTGCAACCATTCCCGCAAATTTAAACGCAAAGGATAACACTACTACATATACTAACATTCTTAATAAAAAACCAAAGAAGTTTTTTATCATATCATTACGTGTTCCATTAATAAAAAGAAATTTTTCATTGATAAACAAACTACTGAAACTTGCTAAACTACCAGCAAGGTAAGCCATCATGGCAAACAAATCTCTTGTTATTAATCCCACAAGTAATATCCCAATTATAGATAATACTAAGCCATATTTTCTAATCTCATTAATTATCACGACTAACTATCACCAACTTTACTATATTTATTCCAACCATTATAATACCAATTAATGCTGCAACTACAACACTAATACCATTGTTATTAAAAAATTTATTATCAATATACATACCAATCAAAATTGAGCCAATCATATAGCCACTTAAAGATGCCATTGATTCAACAACTCTTGAAATTGTCAATTTTTTCTTGTTATTTGGTTCCAAATAAACGATCTCCTGCATCTCCTAGACCAGGAACAATATAATTATTCTCATCAAGCTTTTCATCAAGAGCTGCTAAAACGATTTCAACATCAGGATGTTTTTTATTAACGGCCTCAATTCCTTGCATAACACCAACAAGACAAACAAGCTTAATCTTTTTCGCACCAGCAGCTTTGATCATATCTAAGGCAGCATTAGCACTAACACCTGTGGCTAGCATTGGATCAAGAACCATTACATAGGCATCAGCAATACTTTCAGGTAACTTATTGAAATATTCTTTTGCTTCAAAAGTCTCTTCATCACGATAAACACCAATATGACCTATCTTAGCATTTGGTATTAACGCCCTAATACCATCAACCATTCCTAGTCCAGCTCGCAAAATAGGCACTAAAATAATTTCTTCAGCTAGCTTCTTTTTTGTCGTAACTTTTAAAGGTGTTTTAATCTCAATATCTTCTGTTTCTAAATCTCTAGATATTTCATACGCCATCAACCCAGCAATTTCATCAAGATTCTCTCTAAAATCCTTAGTTGATGTATCCTCTTTTCGCATAATCGTTAATTTATGAGATATTAAAGGATGATCTAATACTTTATAACCCATTACTTTTCCCCCTCCATCTTAATAATTTTGTTTACTCTATTTTCATGGCGTCCACCCTCAAATTTAGAATCGAGCCATGTATCAACAATACTTAACATCAAACCCTCACCGACTACTCTTTGTCCTAAAGTTAAAACATTACTATCATTATGTAATCGAGCCATTCTTGCACTATATTCATCATGACATAAAGCTGCCCTAATTCCAGGACATTTATTAGCTGCAATACCAATACCAATTCCTGTGCCGCAAACTAGAATACCTTTAATTTTATCTCGATTAACAATCTCACATAATTTCAACGCGATATCAGGATAGTCGATACTTGATTTATCAAAACAGCCAACATCAAGAACTTCATATTCTAAAGCTAAAAGATGATTCTTGATAATTTCTTTATATTCAAACCCACCATGATCACTACCAATAACAATCTTATTCACTATCATACACCTCTTTTATTTTTTCAAGAGAAATTGGACCTTCTCTTAGAATCGTTATTTTTCCATCAATAATACTAGCTACCGTACTAGGTCTCTTATTTTTAATGTCTCCCTTAACAATAGCTTCAATTCGACCATTTAATTGCTCATTGACCTCACTAAAACTATTAGTAGCTGGAAATCCTGATAAATTAGCTGATGTAACAAAAAGTGGAATTTCCACATTTTTTAGCAGTTCTAATGTCTCCTTATTATCAGGTACTCTTATTCCAATACTACTATCACTACCAAATATTTCTATATTTTCTTTCTTAGGTAGCACCAAAGTCAGTTCTCCGGGCATTAAAAAATCGATAACTTTTCTTATTTTCTTATCAATAATTGCATAATCAGCAATATCCTCTTTATCATATAACATTAATGTCAAAGTTTTATTTTCAGGACGCTTTTTTGCCTCAAAAATCTTTTTATATGCTAAAAAAGAGTCATATCTAACTCCCAACCCGTATACAGTTTCTGTTGGAAAAGCAACGACTCCGTCATTTTTAACTATTTCTTTAATTTTGTCAAAATCTTTAAACTCTAAAATTTCAGTTCTCATATAAGCTCCCCTATACTACTAACAATCTCTTAGCTATATTATACTATTATAATTTATAAA
>JAJDGJ010000010.1 GCA_030265585.1 Erysipelotrichaceae bacterium OttesenSCG-928-M19
TACTCATCTTTCAATGCTAAATTCACTAATTCTTGAGCATGAATTAAGGTTGTATCATATAATTTAGTCATCACATCATTTTGATTAACTAGCATATTAAGTTCCGTACAACCTAAAATAATCCCTTGGGCTCCTGCTTCAACTAGCTCTTGAATAATTATTAGAATTCGTTGTTTACTAGTTGATAGCACTTTAGAAAAACATAACTCCTCAAAAATCATTGTATTAACATCTTTAATTCCTTCTTGATTTGGTATTAAAACTTCAATTCCTCTTTCAACTAATTTATCTTTGTAAAAAGCTTCTTCCATCGTAAATCTAGTACCTAATAAACCAACCTTTGTGATTTGATCATGTTCTAAGCGATTAGCCGTTAAAGTTGCAATATGATAGAAAGGTATCGTTAAACATTGTTCAATTTCTAAGGCAGCTTTATGTGATGTATTTGTACAAAGTCCAATAAAATCTGCACCAGCTTTTTCAAGATTCAAAGCTGCCTGACAAAGTATTTTAGCACATTCATCCCACTCACCAGCTTCTTGGTGTTTTACAATATCCGCAAAATCAACGCTGTATAAAATACATCTTGCAAAATGATGTCCGCCTAAACGTTGATTAATTTCTTTATTGATTATTTCGTAATAATGTGCGCTACTTTCCCAACTAATACCACCTATTAAGCCAATTGTTTTCATTATTGTCACCTGACCTTTAAACACAATCTAGTTTTAAAAATATGATTGAATAATTATTCTTTGAGAATATTTAGCCTTTACCTTAATGATTTATCATCTAATTCAAATGGCTCACTTAAGACTTTAATTCTTTCAATAATTCGTCTACCATTAACTGGTTCTAGTAACTTTGCAGAAGTATTGGAATAATGCTCCTCTAAAGTTGTCAGTGGATAATTTGAAGTAAAATGCGTTGTTTTTTTATTTTTCATGCGATAATCTAGAATTGGAAAAAGCACTTCATCACGTAAAAAAGCACTGTTTTTTTCGGAACCAATATCATCAATTATTAAAACAGGCACATTTTTTAACCGCTTAATTAAACGATAAAACATTTCTTTATCTTCTAATTCCATACTATAGTATAAAAAATTCATTTGTGTACCAAAATCATTTAATAATAAATAAGCACATTTAATTTCTTTACTTAGATATTCATTTAGTAAAGCATCAATAATAAATGTTTTCCCGACACCAGCAGGACCAAATAAATAAAAACCTTTATTAGTTTTATTAGACATCAATAAATCAAAGTGTTGGTAAATTTTGGCTCGTGAAGGCAATGCTAAAAAATCTTTTTTATCAGCTAAATCATAATTGATAGCATCAGATGAATAAACTAAGTTTTTTAATTTATTATTAACCTCTTGTTTTTTGATAAAATAAGGACAACCACAATATTTCATTTCACTATCAATAATTTCAAGATATTGACCTCTAATTAGTTGTTTACATTCAGCTAGACCATCACAATCAAGGCAAAGACGTTTGCTTTCAATTGAGTCTATTATATCTAAAACATTCTCTACTCTATCTACTATTTTTTTATATTCTTCAACAAAGAAAGTATCGTCTCGATATTTTGCTAAAATCCTTTTTTTAGCTGCCTCAGCATCACTATTCACATTGAAGGAAACTCGCTTCATGATTTCACCTACTTCTTAAATTTATTTAAAATTTCATTCATTTGACTTAAATCAGCCTCTGAAATCTCATTTTCTGGTTTTTTATTTATTTGATACCAATCATCAGTACTTCCAATTACTTTTTGTTGTGATTGCTTACTTTTCCTACTATTATTTTTTATTTGTTCAAGCTTTGCTTTAGCTTTATCTAAATTATCAATTTTATTATCTTGCCAATCTTTAGCTACAGCACGTAAATAGTTAATATTAATCTTGCCCTGCGTTTCAACACAGTATTCAATTAATAAATTACAAATTGCCGGTACCACTTCATAATCACGCATTATTCTTTCATAATTAATCATCTGAATTCTTTCGCGATTTAAAGCTGGATAATATTTCTTTAAAAAGTCATAAACACTATTTTTTTCATATTTATTATCTGCTTCATTATTTTTTAAATAAACTAAATCTAACTCTGTCTTTTGTTTTCTTAATTTATCCTTCATCTCAATACATTTCTCTAATTCATTTAAATCAACATTATTATCAATTGTGCATTCGATTATAGCATCAACAATATCCATCGTACTAATTTTTTCATAAGTCAACACTAACATCTCAATTGTATTTTTAACTTTATCTTCATTAACTAAGTAATGAAGCTTATGTTCTTTCAATGATTCTTTAATTAGTTTGAAGTCCACATCTCCCTTAATTAAAGCATAATTATAATTCTTAAAATCATCATTACCTTCCAGTGAACTCAAATCATAATTTAATGAAAAAACCTCTTTATACTTCTTACTAATATTTTCATATTCATTTAAAGGTTGTATCCAGCTCTTAAAAAACATTTTAGTAATATTGTAGTCTTCATACCCTAAGGCATTTTTGAGATTAGTTACTAATAATGGATTTTTAAAAAAAGTATCTGGTGTTTCTGGAGAAAAAAGGCGCAAATGATATTCATTATTATCATTATTTTCTAAATAATAGGTTTCTACTAAACCTAGGGCCTCTAAAATATTAAAATTGTTTTTTAAAGTTTCTAAATCACAATTCATTATTTTACTCAAACGCAAAAAAGGCGATGTTTTTGAATATTGACGATCAATTTCTACTTCTGACCACAAGCTAAAATAAAGTGCCATAGCACCATATCCCATAATTGGTTGATATAAAGACGTAATAATCTTACGATCAAATGAATTTAATTGACTGTAACAATCAATTGTATAGAGGTTTTCACTACTCAATACATCGTTCATTTTAACACTCCTCAATTATTTCTCGATTAATTTAAAAGCTAAATCAGAGACTACAATAAAATCATAATCATTAATTAGTTTTAGATCACTAAAATGATAACTGCGATAAATAGGCATTGCTACCAATTGGTATTCTGCACTCTTTCCAGCAAGCAATTCTTTTGTTGTATATTCATCTTCATTATCTTTTAACATATTTTTGATTAATAAACTGACTACTGTATCCTGACTATCATTGATAAAAGTTTCAAATGTTCCATCTTCAGAAAGTTTGATTAAATCAACAGCCTCATCTTTTTTTAGCGTTAAATCAGTTATTACTACCCAATTTGCTTGAGCACTAAAATCATAATATTCAACTTGATACTGACAAGCTTTTGGATACGATTTTAAAGTACTATATTCCTTAGCAATCTTTTGATAAGAAATATCAGCAACATTATCAAGTGCTAGTTCATCTGTGATTCCTGATAAAGTTCGATTATTTAAGAAACCATCAAGAGCTGCTTTTGAGCATAACTTCTCTACTTGCTTTTCATTTACAATAGCGACACCACTATTTGTTTTTTCAGGATTAAATTTATTTTGTTGATTAGCACCAAACTGACAAGCAGACAATAATACTAATATTAATCCCAAACTTATTATTTTTCTTTTCAATCTACTCACCAACTTTTATATATTCCATACTAATACCATCAAAAATGATATTTTCTGTAACTATCTTGTTATTTTTATCATTAATTACATTATTTGCAAGTTCAATATTGATAGCTAAAACATATTTACCTGAACTATCATTTTTAGTAGGACCAATCAAAGAACGATCTAATTGATAAACACCTGATTTTCTAGGAATTAATTGTGACAGATCTTTATCATCAATATAGTATTCTAATGCCTCGATAATTTTTTTATCAAACTTAGTTTTCTTTTGTTTTACCTCAATCTTTTTCAATACCTCTTGATAACTAATTTGATAAGCTTGATCATTACGACCCTTTTCATGATCAATTTTATAATCATCAATAATCATGTAGTTTTTTAATGTATAACCTTCAATATTTACACAAGAACTTTTTTCATAATACTCATACATATCAGTATCATTTTTTTTCAATTTATTAAGCGTAATAACATCATTCATAATTAAAAGTTCATTTGGCTCTTTCTTAATATTATAACAATCATTATAATAACCATTTTTATATAAAACTAGCTTGCTAGTATCAGTTTGTCGATAAGTCATAAATCCGTAAAATAATAACGCTAATAAAGGAATAATTAAGTATTTCATATTCTCTTTTTTCAAAAAAATCACCTCTCTGTTCGCTAATTATATCATGTTTATCTAAAAATATATATAGCTAATAAGTGTAAGTCTCATCGAAATTAGAATCCATAATTCCTAGTTGCATATCTATTGTAATTTCTTGATCGCTATCCTTAAAAGTCAGACTAATTTTCTCATCATCAACAAAGTAATCTGCTACTAAATCATCAAAGGTGAAAGTCCACAATTTAATAAAATCTTCACTACTATAAACATTAAGACTAAGATCTGTTATCATGATGACTTTATCATCTAAAAGCACAAAATCAATAATGAACTCAGCATCACTTTGATGAAAAATATCTTGCTTTTCTAAATCGATGACATAAAAAGTATCACTTTCAATAATCAAATACTTATCATAGTCTAAACGTGCTACTTTTATTTTTGCACCATAATCATTGGCAGCCAACCCAAAAATAAATTGTTCTTCTAAATTTATTTTATAAAATAAATCACCTTCACATAATTTATTCGGATATACTTCATCAACTATAGTCAACAACTCTTCTAATGAAGAAACTTCATGAACACTAAAGCTATCTTCTTCAATAATTGCTTTCATTTAATCACCTTTTCCTTTTGTATTATAACATAAAAATATTTTAGTTTTTGAATAATCAAGTGTCTATCCATCAAAAAATAGAAGTTAAACTTCTATTTTAGCGATTGTTATTATTATTATAACTACTATCTTTTAGTACTACATCATGTGCTCCACCCTCAACAATTGAAGTGGCCGATACTAAAGTCAAACGTGCTTTATCTTGTAATTCTTTTATTGATAAGGCACCGCAATTACACATTGCTGATTTAATCTTACTTAATGATTGCGGTAGACTATCGTGGATACTACCTGCATAAGGCACATATGAGTCAACACCTTCCTCAAATGATAGTTTAGCATCACCACCCATATCATATCTTTGCCAATTTCGAGCTCGTGCTGAACCCTCACCCCAATACTCTTTCATATAATTACCATTAATAGTTATTATATTGGTTGGACTTTCATCAAATCTTGAGAAGTAACGACCTAGCATAATAAAATCAGAACCCATCGCAAGTGCTAATGTCATATGGTAATCTAAGACAATACCACCATCAGAACAAATTGGAATATATTCATCAGTTTCGGCAAAATATTTATCTCTTGCTTTGGCAACATCGATAACAGCAGTTGCTTGACCGCGTCCAATCCCCTTTGTTTCTCTTGTAATACAAATTGAGCCACCGCCAATACCAACTTTAATAAAATCTGCTCCTGCCTGTGCTAAAAAGTTAAATCCAGCTTCATCAACAACATTACCAGCACCAACTTTAACACTGGCACCGTATGTCTCTTTAATATATTCAATTGTTAGTTTTTGCCACTCAGAGAAACCTTCTGATGAATCAATGCATAAAAGATCAGCACCAGCTTCAATTAAAGCGGGAACTCGTTCTTTATAATCTCGAGTATTAATTCCAGCACCAACAATATATCTTTTATCTTTATCTAATAGTGCATTAGGATTTTCTTTATGTAAATCATAGTCTTTTCTAAAAACAAAAGCCACTAAATGTTTATTCTTATCAATAATTGGTAAAGTATTTAGTTTATTATCCCAAATAATATTATTAGCTTCTTTTAAAGTTGTTCCTTCTAGGGCATAGATAATCTTATCGATAGGCGTCATAAACTCCTTGACTTTAGTTTTAACATCCATACGACTAATACGATAATCACGACTAGTTATCATTCCTAGTAATTCACCATGAGCACTACCATCTTTAGTAACGGCAACAGTAGAGTGTCCCGTTTTTTCCTTTAATACTAAAACATCCTCTAAAGTATTCTCTGGTGTAACATTAGAATCGCTTGTTACAAAGCCTGCTTTATGCATTTTAACACGCTTCACCATTGCTGCTTGATCTTCAATTGATTGTGAACCATAAATAAAAGCGATGCCACCTTCTTTTGCTAGAGCAACACCCATTTTCTCACCAGAAACAGATTGCATAATTGCTGAAGTTAAAGGTATGTTCATACTTATCGCTGGTTCTTGTCCTCTTTTAAATTTTGTAATTGGTGTCTTTAAAGAAACATTATCTACAGTACATTCAGTTGATGAATATCCAGGTACTAATAAATACTCACTAAATGTTCTTGATGGTTCTTCAAAATAATATGCCATTTTATCACTCCTCATTTTTTCATTGCTACTATTATACACTATTTTAGCCTAAAAACTGTGTTTTTTTAGTTTATATTTTTTAGTTTAGACATATCTTAAATAGTATAAAATCAAAATTTCGATATTATAGGGTTTTCCTCTTTGTAATATTCTTAAATTGTGTTAAAATAAGCTAAATATGTAAAGGAGTTTTAATTATGAGAAAAATTGTTCAAATTAATAATAATTTTATCCCCGCTTTTATTTCAAACTAAAAGAAGGAGGTTTCATAATGAAAAAACAATATTTACAAAAAACAAAAAGAATTGTTGTTAAAGTAGGAACATCGACTTTAACAAAAGAGAATGCTCAATTAAATGTTGAACGTATTGAACAATTAGTTTATCAATTAGCAACCCTTCAAAAACAAGGATATGAGGTTGTCTTTGTTTCTAGTGGTGCTGTTGGTAGTGGTAATGGTAAATTAAACATTACATTTAATACTAGTCTTGCGCAAAAACAAGCTAGTGCCGCTGTTGGTCAAATATTATTAATGAAATTATATGAAGAATTATTTGATAAATATGATATTCGTATTGGCCAACTTTTACTAACTAAAGATGATATTACTAATCGTACGAGAAATCTAAACGCAAGAAATACTATTACAGAATTATTGAAGATGAAAATAATTCCGGTTATTAATGAAAATGACTCGACTGTTGTTGAAGAAATTAAGGTTGGCGATAATGATAATTTAAGTGCCTTAGTTGCAATCTTAATAGATGCTGATTTATTAATTCTATTATCAGATATTGATGGTATTTATACAGATAACCCAACTAAAAATAAAGATGCAAAGTTTTTAGATATCATTGAGAAAGTTGATAAAAAAATTGAGTCATACGCTAAAGATAAAGGTAGTAAATTTGCTGTAGGTGGTATGCAGACAAAATTAGAAGCAGCTAAAAAAGTTAATACAGCTGGTATTAACATGGTTATTGCTAATGGTCAAAGAGATAATATTTTATTAGACATCATTAAAACTGATTTTAAAGGTAGTCTCTTTCTAGCTGCTACAACGCGTCTACCTGCTAAAAAGAAATGGCTGTTGCTTTCATCAAATACTAAAGGTAGTATTCATATCGATAATGGAGCTAAAAAAGCTTTAGAAAAAGGTGATAGTTCTCTATTGCCGATTGGTATTACTAAAATAACAGGTATTTTTGATGTTGGTAGTGTTATTAATATTGTTGATCAGGATAATAATATTATTGCAAAAGGTATAACAAACTATAGCTCAAAAACGATAGACGAAATAAAAGGCTTGAAAATTAATGAATTTAAAGATGAATTAAAAGCGGATTATCTTTATGATACAGTAGTTCATATTGATAACTTAGTTTTAATAAAGGAGATGGATTAAATGAATGATTATTTAATAACTATTGGTAAAAATGCTAAACAAGCAGAAAAAGAATTAAAGAAAACAAGTATGCAAACAATAAATAATGCTTTACAAATTATGGCACAAGCTATTGATGATAATGTCGCTGAGATAATTGCAGCAAATTTAAAAGATATTGAAAGTGCTAAAAATAAAATTAGTCAAGTAATGTTAGATCGTTTAACTTTAAATGAAAAACGTGTTCAAAACCTTGCCTATAATTTAAGATTAGTAGCTAGTTTAGAAAGCCCATTAGATAAAGTAACTTATTCTTATCAAAACTTAAATGGCTTTAAAATAACAACTGTTACAGTACCACTGGGCGTTATTGCCATGATCTATGAAGCTAGACCAAATGTAACAACTGAAGCAATGTCTCTAGCCTTAAAAACAGGTAATGCAATTATTCTACGTGGTAGTTCAAGTACTCTAAATACTAATAAGAAGCTTTTAGAGATAATTAGAGAATGTGGGAAAAAAGCAGATCTACCAGAAAACTTTGTTCAATTAATTGAAACAACTTCATATGAAGATATTAGCAATTTAGTTAAAATGAATGATTATATTGATGTTGTTATTCCACGTGGTGGCGAAAAATTAATTCAAAATGTTGTAAATAATGCTACTGTTCCAATCATCGAAACTGGAACAGGAAACAACTTTGCTTATATTGATGCAAGTGCAGATATTGATCAAGCTATTAAAGTCCTAGTTAATGCCAAAGTACAACGTCCTACAGTATGCAATGCCTTAGAAAAAATTCTTGTTCATAAAGATGTTAGTGCTAAGTTTTATCAACAATTAGAGCAAGCTTTAAAAGAAGCTAACGTTATTATCAAAGCTCATTCTAATGTCATCGATAAATTTATGGATGTGGAAATATTTGATGATGAAGAATTAGCTTTGGAGTATTTAGATTATATTATCGGTATTAAACAAGTAAATAATCTTGACGAAGCTATTTCAATTATTAATAATTATAGTTCTAAACACTCAAACTTAATTTTATCAACACAATTGTTTGAAGTAGAACGTTTCACTAGTGAAATTGATAGTGCTTGTGTCTTTGTTAACGTATCAACAAGATTTGCTGATGGGGTTGAATTTGGTCTTGGTTCTGAAATAGGTATTAGCACTCAAAAAACTCATGCCCGTGGTCCAATGGGACTAAGTGCTCTTACTTCAACCAAAAGTATAATCTCTGGTCAATATAATGATAGAAAGTAGAAAAGACTTTACAAAAAGTCTTTTTTTATTTATAAATATTTTTTGCAAAATTAATTAAACCATCTATTGTCTCTTTAGGTTTTAAACCCTCATAATTTGACAAGGCATCTATTTGCGTGTAATAAGTTCCTGATTTGTAAAATAGAATTATTCCTCCATAATTGTACTTTGTTGTTAATTCATTTTCTATTTTATTAGAAGGTTTTTCAATATCATATGCATAGATTATAACGGGAACCTCAGTGTATTGTTTAGCGAATGGAATAATAATTTTGTTTGTAATATTCCTGTTTTCATGACCACTATAAACTAAATATATAATAAAATCCTCTTTATTTCTTATCTTAGCCTCTAAAAATTCAATTGGAACACCAATATTATTATTATCAATATTTCTAGATCTTTCAACTTCTTTAGCATTATATCCTTCTTTCTTTTTAATGATTTCAGTTTTTTTTACAATGTCAGTCTTTTTATATGATAGACTTTTTACTGCTATAATAGAAACTAAAATGATTAATATACTAGAAAACAATATTATTCTTATATTTTTAGTCATATTTTATTCCTTCTTCTTTTATCAATTAATTAAAAAAATTATAGTTATTCTTTATGTATAATATTAACAAATAAAACTAAATTATACAACGAACAGTAAAAAAGAGATAAATTAAGATCTATATTTTTAAATTTATCTCTTTTTAATACTTACATACTTATAAATTTAATTATGCTCGTTTCTTTTTCCCTTTTGCATTATATTTATACTTATATGTTTTGCTTAATTTACCTTTTTTATAATTCTTTTGAATATAATAGGCTTTACCATATTTATTAGATTTAAGCTGTCCTTTTTTATTATATCGATAATCTTTTACTTTGCTTTTTTTACCTTTACTATAGTAATTAGTCACCACTCGTTTTCTCTTACCATTACTGTAATAGTAATTTGCCTTAATATTAGTGTATTTATTAGTATTCAAGTTTCTTTTAGCGACCTTATTTACTTTAACTCTTTTATTACTATAATAGCTTTTTGTATTATAATAAGTATTAATATATTTTCCTTTAGCATTGCGATCTTGAATTAAATTCTTAGTTACTTTTAAATTCGCATTATAAGTAATAGTTTGTTTTCTTTTAATTATTTTACCACTCTTTGTCTCTTTATATACCTTAGTTAATCTAACACAATTAGTAAGAGCTGTACTTGCTGTTTTACAGTATCTCTTATCATATGAGTAACTTTTAATTAATCTAATGTTAGCATTATTTTGATCAGACTTAATTAAATACCATTTACCACTAATCTTTTTATATGTATAAGTCACTTCACCTTTTTTCTCAACTTTACTTGTAAATTTATCAATTACCTTTTTAGCATCTAAGATATTTTCATACCAATCGCTAACAAATTGTTTATTATCAGTAGCTAAAGCTTCATAGCGAGTAATAATATCGTTTACTAAAGCTTCATCAGCCATAGTAACTTTATTTGGATCAATTAAAGCAATATCTTCATTTAATTTATCAATGGCAGCCTGTTGTTTTGTCAATTCAGTTAGCATAGCATCATATTTTTGATAACTGGCTTCATTACTACTTTTATAGCCTTCCAATGAAGCATCATCTAAGCCAGCTAATAACTTAGTAATACTATCTATCTCTGTTTTATTTTTTAATGTAATAGTTTCTGGTAGTGTATCTATTTTTTCTGTTATCTCAGCATACAATTCTATGTTTTCTAGTTCAGCAACCATAACTAATTTACTAGTTAATGCAGCTTGTGCTTCTTCTTTTTTAGCATCATCGACAATCAAATCAAGACAGTCATTAAGATGAACTAAATATGCCTTATATTTTAAAGCTTTATTCTTATCACTACCAATTTCATTATTAACATTAGTAATCACACTTAAAATCGAACTAGATTTTATAGCCTCACTCGTTCCTTCATACTTAGTCCAAATACTTTCCAAAGTATTTTTATGTTGCGGAGCAAACATTGATAAATACATATCTTTTTGTTTTTCTGGTGATAGCTTATAGTAAACACTCATAATATCTTCTACTTTTAACCATTGAACACTACTGGCACTAAAGTTTTTGAAATCTCCCTTAGCATCCATATCCGCCTTCATTGTCGCTAGATTTGTTGTTAACTCTGCCTCATTCTCAAGTACTATATCTGGATTATTAGCCTTAAAAGTTGCCACACGATCATTAATCTCCATTAACTTATCATAATCAGTATAGCTAGTTAGTTGCCCTGTTTTAGCAATCAACATTTCTATGTCACTCTGTGTTACTTCTTTATTCTTACTATCTAAAAATACATAGCCACCATTAGAAAAATCATTATATTGAACAATTAAAGTTCCATCATAAAAAGGAATTACACTACCTGAATTATGGGCAGCCATTTTACCATCTTTATATTCAGTAAAAGAAAGCATTGAACCATCGTTTAAGTCTTTACCTATCAAAAGTTTACCTGACATAAAATCTAAGAAATAAACATAAGTTGCACCATCGACACCATCACTAACCAATGGAATTGATTGTGTCCCATACGATGTATCCACACCAATTATCTTAGTTAAATCTTTATCAACTACAGTTATATTATAGCCACTCATGCCACCTGATGAAATATAGATGTTTTCTGAGCCTAATGCTAGACCACCACTAATTGGACTTAGTCCACCTAATGATTTAATTTGCGTACGATCAAAAGCATTTCCTACTAGACCAATCTTATATAATTCCTTTGAGTCTTGTGTTCCTACATAAATCGCATTTTCTTTCTTATCATATACAACAGTTGAACGAACTTTCTTTGTTTGGCTTGCTTCACTCAATTGATAAGTATCATAAACAATATCCTTAGTTAAATGATGAGAGATTACTTTTCCATCATCACCTGCAAAAATAATCGCATTATTCGCAATAGCAGCGTCACTCCAATAATAGCCATGACCTAAAGTATCATTGATATCATATGTCCATTTATAATCTTTAATTTCATTTGTTTTTGAAGTATTTTCATCTTCAACTGACATTGCAAAGAAGAAACCATCAGATGGTGCACTACCACTAGTAGGATTAATTGTATAGCCACTATAAAGATAACCATCATGATATGTAATGGCTGAAAGAGCTTGTGCTCCTGCTACTGCTTCAGATTGCCAAATTTGATCAAATGTATCAAGGTCAACGGCAACGATATAATTTGCTGCAGCAATAAAAATTTTATTATCGCCAGTAGCAATTTTACTAAAATAACCAGGATTTCCAATATATACTTCTCGTCCTGTTTTAGTCCCATCTTTTTCATACTCAATTAAACTTGATCCTGCAACAGCATACATTTTATCATTGATAACAATTGGATCCATTGCATAGCCCTCTAATTCAATAGTTGTTAGTATGTTGATATCACTAGCACTACTAGGTGTTTTAGCATAAGTTATTTTATTATTTGCTTCATTACCCCCAAAACCATTCCAATCAGTAACTCCTTGAGCATTAATATTTGTTGTCATAAACAATATTAAAACAAAACTAAGGACAAATTTAATTTTTTTGTTCATAATCAATCTCCTTTTCTATTTTATAATTAACAGCTAAATAATAAAAAAACGACTGCGGAGTCGTTATTTAAAAATTAGTTTTTAAACATTATTCCCTCCGAAAAATGATTTAATAATTTATGACAGGTCTCCTGACTTCGCAATTATTAATTATTATCCCTTCCCAGATTAACTCTAGTGGTTTTGATAACTTTAATTACATTACAGTAGCGGTGGGGCTGTATAGGATTTTCACCTATTTCCCTATTAATGCCTAAGGCAATCATAAATAAATATTCAGTTTGAATAAAAGAAAAGCACCATAGAGGTGCTTTATCATTTAAAAATAAAATTCTAAATAATTTTCCCTCCGAAAAATATCTTCAGCTATTTATTAAAGGTTCCTGACTTGCATATTGCTTACAGTAGCGGTGGGGCTGTGTAGGATTTTCACCTACTTCCCTTATTTAATAAATACTATTTAGTTGTTAAAAAAATTATACCATATTTAAAATTGAAGTCAATTAATATAGAACTATTTTTACTCATTAATACTGCTCCAATTCAAGATATTATCTCATACTATAAAATTAGAATTTTAGTTATCTATGATACTTTTACCAATCATATCTAATTTTAAGGCAATAACCACTTAGTATAAGAGTTATAACTATCAAGTTATACGCTATTGCTAGCTCAGTAGTTCCCGTATTTGGTGTGTTAATTTCACCAGGTGTTGTTTGAATTTTATCATTATTTTTAGTTTTATTATCTTCCTTACTACTAGGAAGATTTTCTATTTTGTTAAGAGTATCTAATGCTTGCTTTAATTTAGTTATTATTCCATTATCAAGCAATGCTTTTTGATGAGTTGTTAAACTATCATAAGCTTCTTTTGCATTATTGATTAGACCCTTATCAGCTTCAGTTACTTCATTTGGAATATTATCGATCAAATCTTTAACTAATTTAGCTCTATCTTCATCAGCAAGTAATGGATTGAAAACATTTATATTTGTAATCGCTTGATTAACTACTGTTTGTGAAGACATATGATTTTCTAAAACATCTAAGGCATCTTCATAAACAGTTTTACAACTAGTTTTTTCTAAACACGATTCTTTATCTTGATTAATATAAGCAATAATTGCTATTAAATCATCTTTATTCGCAAGTTCTAATGATTCCATCTCACCAAATGATTCACCACCCAAATCAGCACCATAGCCATATAATGAAAATTGTAAGCGTAAAACGTCATCCTTTTTTGCTTCATACGATCCCATTCCGACATTGGACATTTCGTTATTTGTGAAATACATCCACCCAGCAGTAGTAGCATAAGAGAACTCACCTAAATTAGGAGTGTTTTTATTTATACCCGTATAAGCGTTTTCAAAACCTGTCATTGTCTTAATTTCTTCAGGTATATTAATAACTCCACTATCTACATTATTAATAGTAGAAATGTAAAATGTATAGTCATCTACTTGGCCACTATTAACATAGGAAATATTTCCATTTTTTATAACTTTGTCGATAATAACTGCTGCTGTATCTCCCTCAGTAATTTCAACAACAATTGGCTCAATAACATAACCTTGTCCCAGTGTAAACTTTTCAACAGTCACTACTACATTGTATTTTTCCCTTTCAAGGATTGTTAGCTCTTTTATTTCAGTAATCCCTGTTGATGTTTCAAATATAATATCTACTTTACCAGGTTTTAAAGGAATGATTTCATTTCCCTCAATGATTGCTAACGCGCTGTTACCACTACTTATTTTTACTTCTTGGTTAATTGCATCTATAGGAATAACTGCTGTTTTAACTTTAAAATTATCACCAACTTTGACGCTATCTTTAAAGTCAATAACTTCTATCCCCGTTGCTAGGCTACCAACATTAACAATAGTAGTTGCCTTTATATCTGTTCCATCAACTTGAGCTGTAATTACAACTTTACCAACTGAATGGGCCTTTATTTTACCTGTTTCATCAACTGTAGCAATATTATTATCCGATGATGAATAATTAACTATTGCATTCTCTGGTTTTTCAATTGAAAAAAATAATTTAGTATCTTCTTCTTGATTGACTACAAGACTATATTCTTCTTTTTCAAAATTTATTGTATAAGCTGGTTTCTCTATCTTTTCAAAATTAAATAAATAAATTAATCCTTCATTTGTTTTATTTGCTGTAACAATCCTTAATTTTTCTTTATTAGGAACCTTCTCAAATGTTCTATTTGTTCCTTGAGGCTCACCAATAAAGACTGAATATGTTTCATCATCACTATCTGGTGCAGTAACACTAACATTGACTTCTTCATTTTCATCAGTGTAATATACTGTCTTAACAATAACGTTATTTTCAATTTCACTTTCTTCAAAAACAAATACTTGATCATTTATTTTAATACTTTTGGCAAGTGGAGTTTGTTTTATATCAGCTGATTGATTTTCTACAAGATCAGTTCTTGAAATTCCATTAATTTCAGCTGATAATTCACCAAAAGGTGGAACAATTAGATTGGTTGCATTTTGAACTTTAACATATTTAATTTCTTTTAAATAAACTGGATTGCCTTTTTCATCTACTGCCCAACTTATATCCATTTCGCCTACACCACGATATAATTGAGGTGTTTGGGCATTTACTCCTGATGAGCTATTGCCATCTGGATAACCCCAAGCTAAATTACGACCATCAATTAAGGTACCAGTTACGGTATATTCATCTGGTATAATTCCATCTTCACGCCATTTACCATAATTTTCGCTTGTTGGCCAATATGGCTGAGAATGATAACCATTTTGTGATAATACTCCTGTTTGTCCTTGATTATCACTCCAATTAGCACCAGATTCATCTCTAGTATAAGTCAATTCGTAATCCCAGATTGTTTGATCTTCATAATGAGATGCTCCGGCCAAATTATACCATTTTATACCATCTTCTGAGACATAAACATTGGCTGGTTCTGAATTTCCGACAAAAGCATTTCCTAATACTTTAAAATCCATCCCTCCAATATTTTGCGGATTGTTTTGAATTGGCTCTTCAAACTCATAAGTTAAATAGCCACCAAATCCACCTAAACTAACGCCACCAGTCCCTTTTAAAGTTTTTTCAGGATTAAGTCCCCATCCCACGCTATTAGTGTACTGTCCATAGGCTGGTAAAAAATCAATTACTCTAATACCATTAATATACTCATTATCAACGACTTCACTTACCTCTGTAGGGATATCTTTTAGAATTGCCGCTGCTATAACATCTGATTCACCTAATGCTTTTGCATAATTAACACTTTGATTCAAGAGCATTGTTTCTGGTAAAAAGAAAACACTGCTAGCCAATTCTGAATTAGCACTTACCTCATTACTAAAACTAATGACTAGAACAATATCATCTCTAGTTATATTCTTTGGTTTAATATCACGGACCATTGCCATTGTATCGACAAAGCGACCTTCTTTATCACTATCCGATTCGTTTCTTTCAAGCTCATTAATTTTACTTACAGCCTTATCTAACTTCTCTTTATCTATTGCTGTTATTCCATTTTTAACATTTGCTTTAGATAAATTATAAACATTATTTAAGTATCTTACTAAATAACGATGTTCTAATAAATTTAATTTTTCGCTATCATCAGGCAGTAAATTAAGACCAGTCTCAAGACGTTCTAATCTTTGCTCATCTGTTTCTGCAGTCACCTCAACAACTTCAGTTGCAACAATGTTATAATAATTATCAAAAGCACCAATTCCAAAAATAAAGTTGAGTACAAAAAAAACTTTTAACATTGCTTTAAACATCTTATTCTTTTTTTTCATTTTCATTCCCCTTTCAATTAAATAAAACTTTTACCTTCCTTTCTTCTAATATAAATACAAATAAAAACCCAATATTCTGCTGAACATTAGGTTATTTTTATATAAGTTAAAAAATAAAAACCCTATTCATGCCTCGTGAATATTGTTTTAATTAACTTAGGTATTCTGACTTAACACATTGTGTATCACAGTGGCGGGACCGTTCAGGATTTTCACCTGATTCCCCTATTAATCGTTAATTATTATATTATATTTGTTGTGTCCATTGTATCATTATTAATTAATTATGTAAATGGTTATCATCTTTAATTATTATACGCGATATTGTTCGTCAACTAATCCATATTTTAATTTAACGCGATTTAATTTTTTCATAAATGGTTTATAAAGAAAGAAAATAAATGTTACATTACTAATTGCATAATATGCCATAAAAGGAAGTGCAGGTATTAATAGCGCTATATATTTTGCCATTGTAAACCCAGAGCCTAATACAGTTAAAAAATCAATTAAAACAGAGAAGAGAATTCCACAAATTATAGCATAACTATATCTAATTACTGGTTTATCTAATAGATCCTTTTGATTTAAAAGACCAGCACAATAACCAATTAGACCCCAAATTAACATTTGATATACTGACCATGGTCCTTGTCCAAAAAACATATTCGAAATCAAGGCACTTAAAGAACCACATAGAAAACCTGATTCTTTACCTAGAGCAGCACCTGCAATAATTATGATGGCGATGATTGGTTTAAAGCCAGGCAAGAAAGCAAATAAAAGTCGCGAGACTACTGCTAATGCACAAATAACAGCAACAACAATTATCTCTCTGGCTTCTGGTTTACGACGTTCATATTTATAATAAAAAGGTAAGCAAGAAAAAACAGCAATCAACATTGAAGTAATTAGATAGTTATTTCCTTTAAAAAAGAAAATGAAATTAATTAAAATAGCTAATAAAAATAGCGCTGTTATTATTTTACTTGTTGAAGATTTTGTTGGCATAAATCAATCACATCCTCACATAAAATTGCATTATCAAATATTGAACGACTCATTTTAGCTGCCGCTGTTGTATAAAAATTATTATCTTTAAAGAAAATGCGTGGTTTATCTTCAGAAACTACTTCTCCATCAAAGAACATTGCACATCTACTTGCGTGCTGAGCACAGAACTCGATGTCATGTGAAACAATAATAATTGTATAATCTTTAGTTGTTAAATCTTTTAAAAGGTTAGCAAGATGTAGCTTAGCTGTCGCATCCAAACCTTTAGTTGGCTCATCTAATAAAATTATTTTTGGATGTTGCAATAAGATTTTAATTATAGCTACCTTCTGTTGTTCACCGCCAGATAGATCGTAAGGGTGTTGTCCTAAAAGATGTTCTATTTTAAACTCAGCAATAAGATTGTTTAAATATTCCTTAGTTTCCTCACTAATATCACTCTCTAATTCTTCTTTGACACTATCTTTTGAAAAAAGTAAAGTTGGGTTTTGTGGTAAATAAGCCAAGTAATTGTTATCCAAATAACTCTTGTTTTTTATGACATCAATTCCATCAATTAATATTTTACCTCGATATGGTTTTGCTAAACCAGCAATATTATTAATTGTTGTTGTCTTACCTGCTCCATTACCACCTAATAAACAATATATTTCATTTTTATATACTTTAAGATTAACTCCTCTTAAAATATCATCTTGATCTTTAACATATCTAAAATAGACATTCTTCATTTCAACAATTACTTCATTTGAAAGTTCAACTCCATTTTTATCAATTGTTGTAACTAATGGTTGTTTAAAATAATAATTCAAAAAACGACGTCCTTCTTTAATTGTTAAAGGCATTCTTTCTGTTAAATCAAGAGCTAAGGCAACACGAGCTGGCGTTGGTATGGCGCTAAAAAAAGTGCTATTTTCATCAATTTCTTTAACTTTTTGAGCTATTTCATATTGATTACCTTCAGCTAAAATTCTACCTTGATCCATTACAATAACCTTATTTGCTACTTTAAAAACCTCTTCAAGACGATGTTCTACTAAAATAATCGTTGTTGCAAACTCATCATTAATCTTCTTTAAAATATCAATAAACTCTACGGCAGCTATCGGATCTAATTGCGAGGTTGGCTCATCTAAAATTAAAACATTTGGTTGTAATAACATTGTGGCAGCTAAATTCAAAATTTGCTTTTGACCACCAGATAAAGTATCACTTTCTTCTCTAAAAAGAGTATGAATACCAAAGAAATTAGCCATTTCAGCTACTCTTCTTCTAATTATTTGACGTTCAACACCAATGTTTTCTAAGCCAAAAGCAAGTTCATGCCATACTTTATCAGTAACAATTTGATTGTCAGGATTTTGCATTACATAACCAATATTAGTAGCACTAGTATATAAATCCATTGCGCTAATTTCTTCATTATAATATTTAATTGAACCTTCTCTTGTTCCATAAGGTGTTAATTCCTTTTTTAAGTGTTTGATAAGCGTTGATTTCCCACACCCACTATCACCACAAATAACAACAAAATCACCTTCATTGATTGTTAAATTGACACCATTTAGAGTATTCTCATCATTTAAAATATATTTAAATTTTAAATCTTTGATAGTAATAATTTCCATCTGATTTCCTCCTTAATTTCAATAATAATTGGCATCAACAACAATAAAAAATACGAAAGATAATTGATGATACTCCCAAGATCAATTGTAATTGGACTGATCTCTGGGTAGTAATAAAAACGCATATTCAAACTAAAATATAAATAAATATTTAATAGTAAGTTCACAACAATGAAGACGATAAATATTATATCACGTAATTCAAATTTATATAAATGAAAAGTTGTTCTATTCTTTAATCCATAGCCCCTAGCTTTCATAGTATTAGCTGTATCGATTGAATTTTCAAAAGCCCAAGTAACAAGAATTGAGAAAGTTTTAAAGATAACACCCAACCTTCTAATAATACTTTTCGATTTATAGGGGTTATCACCAATTTTGTTCATTTCAATTATTTTTTTAAGTTGCGTTTGAAAGCGTGGAATAAATCTTAAAATCATTGAAATCATCAAACCAATTGTCGGCATAAAAGTTGAAAAAACATAGATTATTTTATCAGATGTCATGATCTTATTAAAGCTAAAAAACCAAAAGATAACACTAATTAACATCAAGGCAAAAACAATACCATAAATACAGGCCTCTAAAGTAACAGCATTACCATTCATATAAAATAAAGGTGTTGCCCCTTTATGAACAAACAAAGGATTAACAAGCGCTAGAACGATAAAAAAGACACTAAGATAAAGTAATTTACTTTTTACTTCACTAAGTCCTACCGCCTTAATTAAAAAAATTAGTGACGTGATAAAAGAGAGAATTAAAAAGATGGGATGAGTTAAAAACATCGTAAAAAAGATTACTGCAACAAAATAGAGTAAATTCACAAAAGGATGAAAAGTTTTAAATTCACGCATCTTTAATTACAACTCTTCATCGAATGTCCAACATCACAGCCTAAATCACAAGTATAGACTACTCTTAGAACATCCTTATTTTTTACTGTTACTGCACTCATTCCATAATTTGGAAAGCTACCATTAATACTATACATCCAGCCACTCTCACTTCCAGCACTAAACTCATATATGTGGTTTATTCCTTGAATATAAACACTATTATAAATATTTTCACTCGCACCCTGATATTCCATTTGAATACGATTAAGTCTTGTTGCTTTCATTAAAACATCAAATGCTGTTGCATCTTTTGCGACTTCAATCGTTGTCTTAGATAGAACATATCCATTAGCAGGTACATATTTTCTTAACTCTGGTTTTAGTTTATTATTGTTACTTGCTTTATTTAAATTTCTAACATCAATATAAATTGTAACTTTAATTGTTTCAGAAGAATTACTCTCATTATTTGAACTACTACTAACACTATTCTTAGCTTTAGGATCAATATTTTCTCCTTTACTATAATCAGATGTTTTATTACTTTCACTATTATTTTGTAAAGCACCATTTAATGTAGCATCACTTGTGCTACTATCACTACTATTTAATTGTTCTGTTGTATTATCTTGATTATAATAATCTTCTGTTGATCTAAAATCAATTCGTGAAATTCCAAAAACAACTAAAATTATGATTAATCCAGCAATTATTTTATTGCGATGCTTACCTAAATTTTTCATACAATAACCTTCTTTCTAACCTCATTTAGTTACTTTTTATATAAACATTAATCGTTTGATTAAACTTAGCATAATCATTTTGAACTGATGTTTTAATAACCAAGCCTTTACTAATTTGAGTATTACTTGATGATTGTTTAACTATCTTATATTTTAACTTAGCACCCTTTAAGTTCAAATTATAGAAATACTGTTCTACTTCTTTTTTAGTATAACCGCTTAAATCACCAATAAATGGTTTCCCCTCAGAATAAACAACTTTTATTTTTTTTGATGAGGTAACATAACTACCTGCTTTAACTGATTGAGATACTAGACTTCCATATTTTTTAGATGAACTATATTGTGATGAGACACTAACCTTCAATGATGAATATTGACTAGCTGCTGATTTAGTCATTTTACTAAAGTCAGGTACTTTAACACTTTTTCCTAAAGAAACAACAACATTTATAGTCTGCGCACTAGATATCTTAGTATCTTTTTTAATACTTTGACTAATGATACTATCTTTTGCTTTTTTAGCATGGGTACTATAACTATAATAAACACTCACGCCATTTTCATTTGCCCAATCCTGTACCTCATATTTATCAGTAGTTTTAAAGTCAGGAACAATGATATTCTTTGCTAAGCTAGCCTTACCTTTAGAAATTTTAATAATCATTTTATCTTTACGATAATAGTTGTTTTCACTAACTAAATCTCCTTCATAACTTACAGAAATAACACTATCTTTATCATGTTTTGAACTGTGGACTCCCTTTAATTCAACATTATCTAATTTATTGTCAGCAATCCAATTATTGATACTTTCTAAGTTCATATATACAAGGTTAGGCACCTCAATTTTTTCATCAGGATCAGCACCAATAGATACCGTTATTTCAAAATCGCTCCTTTTAAAAATACGACTTCCTTGCTTCTTCTCCTGTTCAACAACAATATTCTCATCTTTTTTATTTGAATAACTTTCAGAAATAATTAAATTAATATTTGATTTTTGAGCCCATGATTTTACTTGATTTAAATCCTTATCTACTAAATTAGGAACCTTAACAATATTCAACCAGACAACTAATGAAATTACAATAATTAAACTAACTAGAGCACCAATAAGATAAGATAATCTTTGTCTTCTTTTATTTAAAGTATAGTTTTTATCTTTGATTATGATTTCATCATCATTATCGTTGTTATGATAACTGTGACTATTAACTGCTGTCTTTAAAGGATTTGGCATCTTTTTTTCATTTGCTAAATCAGTAGCTGTTATCTTCTCACCATCATAGTTATCTTCAGTAAATTTATTTAAAAAATCACTCATAACTTAATCTTCCTCTCTTTAATTTTAAACAAACATCGGACATTCTAGCAACATCCATCGAATGAGTTACTACAATAACGCATTTGTTATGATCATGAGCTAGTTTTTGAAAAATCTTAACTAGCTCTTGTTCAGCACATTCATCCAAATTACCGGTTGGTTCATCAGCTAAAATATAATCCACATCCATTGCTAGTAAACGAGCAATTGCAACTCTTTGTTGCTCTCCTCCTGATAAACTAGTAACAAGACGATTAGCTTTATCTTTGTTAAGACCCAAATAAGCCAGTAAATTATACGCCACAGCCTCCTTTTGCTCTGGTAATTCATTTTGCGAAATATCCATAGCAACTAAAACATTTTCATAGGCCGATAAATAGCGAATTAAATTATATGATTGAAAAACAATACCAACTTTTGAACTTCGATAATATTCATCATTAATATCCTGCATATTAATATTATCAAGATAAATATTTCCTTGTTGGATATTATCTAGGCCAGCCAATAAAGAAAGAAATGTCGTTTTCCCGGAACCAGAGTGACCAACAATAGTATAAAAGAAACCCTTGTTAAATTCACAAGAAATATCATCTAAAATATATCTTTTATTTTCACCATCTTGATAATAAAAACTTAAGTTTTCAACTTTAATAGAACTCATTTCTAGCATCCTTACATTAAAATATTTTTTGGTTTCAATCTTAAAATATAAATTGAAGGCCCCACACTAGCAACTAACATTGTCATCGTCCCAATGATAATTACATAAACAACATTTTTAAGACTAATTCTAATTTGATAGTTATTCGCAATATAATTATTATTTATTGATGACTCATCTAAGTAGGGAACAATATCACTAGCACTAATATTATCACTATTGCTAACTTGAACTTGGGTATTTTTCATAATTGATTCTGAAATTGTACTAGCTGCAACACTACTAATTGAAATTGCCATTATAAAGCCAATTAAACCAATTAATGACATCTCAATCGCAACCTGCATAATAGTCTTAGCCTTCTTTTCTCCTAAGGCTTTATAAATTCCAAATTCTTGACGGCGATTAATTAAAAATAAAACAACAATTAAACTAAGAACAGTGATTGCTAATAAAGTCATTGTGACAAAAGAAACTGAAGCAATATTATTTAAAATAGTAATACTCGAAATTGATTTTTGTATATTATCATAATCAGAAACAAAATAGGAATTATTAGGTAAATTAGTCTTTTCTTCAGTTATAAAATACTCTAAGTCATAAGGTGATTTTAAAATGAAAACTGGGGTACTATTTAAAACATTTCCGCTATTATTACCACCTTCACCTTCAACAAGAAAATCATTAATCGCTTTAGTTGTTGAATTAGGTACTAAAAGAATATTTTGTTGATTTGCTTTGATTAACTCAATATTTAAACTAGCATTGTCATCATTATTTTGACTGACTATTTTTTTATCTTCTATTTTTAAAATACCAATAACATTCAACTCATAAGTACGCTCTCTTATTTGATTGTCTTCACTTTGAAGAGCAGCCTTTACTTCAAGCTTTGAATTAAGATTTAAGGCATTTTCTTGAGCAAATTTTTCACTAATAATAATTGAGTTGCTATTGCCCGTTATCTCTTCTTTATTAAATACTCTTCCCTTAACTAAGGTAGCTTGTTTTTGTTTAACCATTAAAAGCTCAGGATCATTAACTCCTGTCAATGAAAAATTAGTATCAAAGTAATCACTTGTTTTCTCGGTTCCACTTAAATATTTACTAACCTCACCCTCGTAATGCTTCAATGTATTTGAAGTAACATTAGATGTGATATTGTAATCATAATAGTTAACATAAGATGACTTCCCTATTTTAGTTATTTGATCTTCATTAATATTTGCTCCTAAAGATAAAGTAACTGCAGAATTAGAACGAGCTAACATAACATCAGTTGCCTCATTAATAGCACTCTTAATTAGAAAAGAAATAATAATACCACTTCCTAACACAAAAGAAACTAGTAGTAAGATAATTGATTTATTTTTTTGTCTTAAAATGCTGTTAAATGCTCGCTTATAAAATTTCATTAAATAATCATCCTTTTTCATAAAAAAAATCAAGCTCACACAAACTTGATTAGTCTTTTCATCCGCGTGAGAAATATATTTAATAAGGTAATCTGACTTAGCTAGTGCATCACAGTGGCGGGACCGTTTAGGATTTTAACCTAATTCCCCTTATTAAAGTTATTTATTATGTGCTCTAAGTATATCATTTATCTTAACTTTAGTAAAGTAAGTAAATGGTAATAATCAAAACAAAAAACATCAAATAATAATGATTAGAATTAATATCTGATGTTCTTTTTAATTATGTCTTTTTATTACACTATTTTAATCTATTCAAATAACGATAAATTGTTGGTTCAGAACAAAGTAAGATACTAGCAACTTCGTTAACAGCGCCTTTTAAAAGAAAAACTCCTCGATCATTTAACTTACTAACGATTGCTAAACGAGCATCTTGTGATAGTGATTCAATTTGAGTTTGTTTTTGACTAGCGCTTAAATTATCTAAATTAATATTATTGTTTCTAAAATATTCTTCTAAAACAATCTGCGTTACATCACTAACTGATTCACCAAAATTTTCAATCATCTCACTTTTATTGTCAATCTGCGCTCTCTTAAATAAAGTTTCATCAGGATGAACTAATTTACTTAACTGTTCACTTAAATCAAGAAACTTACTATCATCAAAATTAAGGCAAAGTAGAGCAATTAACTCTTTATTATCATCTTTGATATATAATGTTGATGAACGTAATAAACGCCCAGATTTTGATTTAGCATTATAATTTAAGACATAATCTGAAGTTTCATATTTTTTATCAGCAATTGTTTGCAAGGCAAAAGTACTTAATGGATCTCCAAGTTTACGACCAGTAATATAGCCATTTTCGATTGCAATTATTTCACCATTATTATGCTTTAAATCATGTAAGACAATTTCATAATTAGGCCCTAACATTTTTTCTAAGAAAGAAACTAAGACTTTATATCTTTCTAAAATTTCACTCATACTTTCACCTCAATTTAAACGTTCTTTTTTATTATACATAAAAATTACTTCTTTTAAAAGTAAAACTCAGTTATTTAACTGAGTTTTGTGCTTTTATTTAAGTGGTTCTAATTTTGCTTGGAAGTGACGTAAAATTGGTGGCTCCCAAGTAATTCGATAACCTTTAACATCTTTAGCACGTGCCTTAATTGCAATTAATGCATCTGCCATGACATCAATATGAGCTTGAGTATATACTCTTCTTGGAATTGCAAAACGAGTAAACTCAAAATCTGCTTTAAGTTGTTCTTTAGTATCAGGATCATTTCCTAACATATAAGATCCAATATCACAAACTCTAATACCAGCTTCTTTATATAATTCAACTGTTAAAGCTTGTCCTGGGAATTCATAATATGGAATATGTGGGAACATTGCTGCAGCATCAACGAAAATACCATGTCCACCAGCTGGTGCTTGATAAGCAATTCCTGCTTCATCTAAACGAGCAGCTAAATACTCAATTTGCCCAATACGATACTCAAGATAGTCTTCATCTAAACCTTCATATAAACCAACTGCTAAAGCTTCGATATCTCTTCCTGACATACCACCATAAGTTGTAAATCCTTCAAATGAGATAGTACGTGCTTTACATTGAATGAATAGATCTTCATCATCTTTAATTCCTAATAAACCACCCATATTTACAATTGCATCTTTTTTAGCAGACATTGTAAACATTTGTGCATAGCTGAATACTTCTGTAACTATTTCTTTAATTGATTTATTTTCATAACCTTTTTCACGTTTTTTAATGAAATAAGCATTTTCTGCAAAACGAGCAGCATCTAAACAGAATGGAATACCATATTTTTTACAAACCTCTGAAGTTTGTTTGATGTTTTCAACTGAAACTGGTTGTCCACCTGCCGTGTTGTTTGTAATTGTCATAATAACAACACCAATTTTTTCTTTACCATATTCATTAATTAATTTTTCTAATTTCTCAACATCCATATTACCTTTGAATGGTGATCTATCAGCAATGTCTAATGCTTCTTTAACAACACAATCAAGAGCACGACCACCTGCTAATTCAACATGAGCTCTTGTTGTATCAAAGTGCATGTTCGAAATTGAATACATACCTTCTTTTAGTAATAATTCAAATAATACTTTTTCTGCCGCACGACCTTGATGCACAGGTTGAATATATTTATGTCCAAAAATATCTTGAGCTGCTGCAATTAGATTGAAATAAGATCTTCCACCTGCATAAGCCTCATCACCGCGCATAATTCCTTCCCATTGTGCTGATGACATTGCATTTGTACCACTATCAGTTGTTAAGTCAATATAAACATCTGATGAACGTAAGCTAAATGTATTATAATTAGCTTCTGCAATGTACTTTTCTCTTTCTTCTCTAGTCGTCATTTTGATTGTTTCTACCATTTTAATACGAAATGGTTCTGCAATATACTTTTTCATGTTTTACTCCCTTTCTTTTTTGTACTATATTTACCTAAATACTACCATGATAATATTTTATCGTCAATATAATTTTTTATTAAATTGTGTTTATTTCTTGAAGTTAATTAACATTATGTTAAATGCATTATATCTACAATAGATGTTTTTCAAAAAAAATAACCTATTTAAGTCATTATTAACTCAAATAGGTATTCTAATTGTTATTCTTTATCCAAATCATCAAATAGTGCTTTCATAGTAGGATTATTCTTTGTGAGTTTTTTAACACTTAACTTATCTGCTTTTTCACTAGCTAGACGATAATTATTATCTGATGATAATAGAGCTTCTTTAGTTTTCTCTAATTGCTTAATTGTTTTATCAATTCCCTCAATCGCATCATTAAACTTACGATGAGCTAAATTATAATTTTTACTAAAAGCTTCTTGAAAGCTTGCTAAATCACTCTCAAATGTTGTAATATCAATCGTCTGTTGTTTCATAAGAGCAACTTCATTTTTATATTGTAAAGTATTGAAAGCTGCATTTCTTAAAAGACTAATAATCGGAATAAAAAACTGCGGTCTAATGACATACATTTTAGGATATTCATATGAAACATCAACAATACCATTATTATACAATTCATTATCCTGTTCTAATAAAGAAACTAAAACTGCATATTCACAATTCTTTTTAGTACGATCCTCATCTAATTTTTTAAAGAAACTTTGATTAGTCTTCTTGTTTTCAGCGCTATCACTCTCATTTTTCATCTCAAACATAATGGAAATAATTTCAACATCATTTTCATCAAATTCACGATAAATATAGTCTCCTTTACTTCCTTGTGAAGCATCATTGTCTTTATAAAACTCAGCCTTAGGAAAAGCTGACATTCTAATACGATTAAACTCAATTTCACAATGTTGTTCGAGACTTTCACCTAATAACTTAATATTTTGCTTAGCTTTAAAATCTTTGTAGAAAGCAATTGTCTCTTCTTTTTGTTGCAATTCTAATTGATATTTATCTTTAAGAGCACTCAATTCTAATTCAGTTTCTTTCTCTTGAATTAATACCTTAGCATTTAATTCAGTTAACTCTTGTTCTTTACTAGCAAGTGCCTTATCAATTTCCAATTGTTTCTGTTGCTCTAAAGCTTTATTAGTTACTTCTAACTCACCTATTTTAGTTTGTAACTGTGCTAGTTTATCATTCAAATCATTTTCTACTTTAGTAATAGCTAACTCTTTATTTTGATCACTACTAGCAATCTTGTTATTAAGATTATTAATCTCATTTTCCTTTTGTGCAAGTTTTTCTTTATATTTATTAGTAATCTGTTCCTGCGATAATTTACTTTCAATTTCTTGTTGTTGTTTAAGTTGTTCAATCCTTTGTGCTAACTCTTGTTTAAACTCATCATTTTTAACTTGTGTTAAGATTTCTGCATACTGATCTTCATCTATAGTGAACTCTGTTCCACAATTAGGGCATTTAATTTGATTCATTTCTAACAACCTCCTAGCAATATTATAGCATATAAAAAATAAATTATTGAATGATAGAAAAGTTATTTGTTTATAAGATAAATATAGTCTATCATCCTCATTAATAAAAAGAGAGTAACACTTCTCTCTTAAAATTAATCATTTTGTTTATAATAATATTTACCGTTATCTATAATTATCTCAACATTTTTCTCGAAAAGATTTAATCTTTTCTCCTCTTTATAATTTTTACTAAATCGTTTTTGACTATTAATCATATTAATAATATCTTTATTAAAATAAATATATTTCCACTCACTTTTTATTATACCTTGAACATTTCCGATAATTTTTTTTATCCCTGTTTTTGATCTTCTAGCATTTATTTCATCAATCTCGAAAAATCTATCACTCTCAACATGCCATTTATAAATATCCTCATTAATTTTCTTGCATTTATTTAAATAATCGCTATATGAAGAATAAAGGTATTCTAATTGTTCTGGATTTTCAAAAAATAAATATTTCAAATTAGCAATTTCCTTTAAAATATTAAGCAAAGCATGTTGCGTATTTTGATATTCATCTATTTTTTTTATATCATCTATATATTCGTCAAACTTCTTATTCTCTTTCTCTATTAAATTTTTTATATCAAGATTGACTTTACCTAGTTTCTCAGCACATTCTTTCTCATATCTATCTAAATTTATAAGTTCAGTATCCCTAATTTTTTCATTGTATATAATATCATTTTGATGTTTTGATATATTAGTTATTTTACTTACTAAAGACATTATCTCACTTAAATAAATATTTTCATTAAACTGTTTTAGCTCATCTAATTTACTATCAATAACATCCAAACGCTTATGAATTTCCTCAAATTCTTCTTTGATTATTGCTATCATTGCTACTTGTGCTGCAAGGGCATATGGATCCGCAGCCTTTACCTTGCTAACTTTTTTGAATTCAGCATGCTCAGAAATTCGATTCCCTACTTTTTTAAATCCTCTATATTTATTTGCAGCTGCTTTCGCTAATTCATTTGAAGAAATATTACAAGTAAATAATTCTGGACTCTCAATAATATCACCTACTACTTTAATAGCAACCGGACTATATGCTTTTAGTTGATTAACTAATTCGCTATCTTTAATTTCAACCAAACTTTCCCTAATAATTTTAACATTACTCTTTTTAAATATTATTTGATTTTTTTCTACACTAACCAGTTCTTCATTCTTCATTTTTACTCTCCTTATTTTCTTTATATTATAGTCTGAGTTCTCAAAATATTATATCATTTTAATTATATACCAAAAATCTCTTTAATACAAAAACATGATTTCATTTTCGAAACCATGCTTGCAAACTTATTATTAAAAACTAGTATTAACATCACTATCATTATGACATTATGTATTGTGATTATTTTATTGAAATAAAAAATCTAAAACATTCATACCTGTTTCATCTATGTCTCTATATAATTCAGTATATCCACAGCTTGCACAAGTAATCATTGTAAACTTTTTATTTTGAATATCAAATAGTTTAGCAAAATTACCACCAGTAGCTTGCATAACATCACTATTAAATTCTTTTGAACCACATTTGATGCAAACATACTCTCGTTTTTCTAGTTTATTATTACTCACTATAACCATCCTTTCTTTTTTAATGTTATTCATAAAAGTAGCACTTTTAAAGGCTACTGTAATTTATTAATTTGGTACCCGTGGCCGGAGTCGAACCGGCACGAGTAGAACTCGTTGGATTTTGAATCCAATGCGTCTACCAATTCCGCCACACGGGCATATCAAACATACCTATTATATCAAATTCATCAAATAATTCAATAACTTTAACTAAATAAATAAACAAACAAAGTAAATAATAAAGGGATACTGACAATCGCAAATAAATGACCTAGAACGACTAGTGAAGTTGCCATTTTTACATCTTGCTTGTATTCATAAGACATTGATAGTAAAGCTGAAAATGGTGGCATTAAAGCCTGTGTTAAAGCGACAATTAAAATTAAGCCCTCAACATCAAAATTTAAAGCTTTTAAAACTAAGGCAAATACTAATGGAATAACTAGCATTTTTACAATAACTAGTTTAATTGCATGATGATTAAGCAGTAATTCTTTGATTTTACTTTCATAAATAATAAAACCAATGAATAAGAAGGCTAATGGTGTTGTAATTACTCCAATATCATCGATTGCTTCGTAGATAAAATTATTTGTTAAGTCAATTTGTAAAACATTACTAATGATCATGATTGGTAAAGAAATTAAGAGAGCTATCGTCACTGGTGCTAGCTTAATTTTTGATTTATCAGGCATTAATCTCTTAATACCTGTTGTGCTTAAAAGAATATTATCAACCATATAATAAATAGTCGCATATAATAAACCTTCTTCTCCATAAACAGAAAATAATAAGGGAAAAGCCAGAAAAGCTGTATTAGCGTGAACGGCTCCATTAATATAAACTGATTCTTGTTCTCTAGTTAAATTATGTCTTTTAGACATGATTCTACTATAAAAATAATTACAAGTATAGATCAACAAAGCAATGACTATCACATAAAGTGAGTTCATTAAGATTTCTGCATTCAATTCAATTTTTAAATAAGTTGCAATAATCATAAAAGGTAAAGCAATACGATTAAGAATTAATGAGGTAACATCTTTTCCATGCTCACCTAAAATCTTTTTTGAAGCAATAATATAACCAATAATCGCAATTAAAATAATTGCTGCTAATTTAAAAACTAATACTTGAACATCTTGCATCTTAACACCCCACTAACAATTATAGCATAAATCTACTTATTGTGGATATTAGTTAGGATAATTATTTTCTATTGAGTAGACGATAATACTTGGACAATCACATTCAATCTTATAAGTTTGTAAAGCTAACTTATCTTTAATCATCCCTATCTTTTCATAAAGCTTTATTGCCTTATAATTATCATTATAAACTTCTAACCAGATTTTATTAGCTTGGGATGCAAAGTAATAGTTTAATATTTCCTGCATTGCTTCAAAACCATAGCCTTGACTTTGTTCAATTAAAGCCATTCTTTTAATTTTAACAAGACTGCGCTCTGTTTCATCAACAATCACAAAACCTATTACCCTTGCATCTTCACCTTCATAAAGACCTAAAACTTTAATATTAGGATCACTTAACATTATTAAATAATCATCATAACTACTTAAACAAATATATTCTTTAACCAAGGGATTGTTCTCAATTTCAATTACTTCAGTAATATCGGTAATAGTAATTTCGCTGATACCTAATCTTGCTGTTTCTAAAAATATCATAATCATCATCCTTTATTTAACTTGCCTTTATTATAACTAATTTAAGTCATTAAAAAAAGATACTAATGTATCTTTTATAAAGCAGCTTCATATCTTTGATTAACTTTCTTAAAGTCAATGACATTAAAGAAGTTATCAATATATTCAGGACGCTTGTTTTGGTAATTTAAGTAGTAGGCGTGTTCCCACACATCAATTCCTAAAATAGGTGTCTTTCCTAAACTCAATGGTGAATCCTGATTAGCAGTTTTAATTATTTGTAATGTTCCATTTGAAACAACTAACCAAGCCCACCCTGAACCAAATTGTGAAATGGCAGCCTGTTTAAATTCTTCCTTAAAATTATCATAAGAACCAAATTCTTGATCAATTGCTTGAGCAAGTTTTCCTTGAGGTTGATGATTATCAGGACCAAGAATATCAAAGAAGAGATTGTGATTTAAATAACCTCCACCATTATTAATGATTGCTTGGCGTTTAGCTTCTGGTATTAAATTATGAACATCAGCAATTATTTCTTCCGCTGCTAAGTCTTTGACAATATCTGCTACATCTTCTAAAGCCGCATTAAAGTTATTTGTATATGCTTGATGATGTCGTGAATGATGAATCTCCATTGTTAAAGCATCAATATATGGTTCCAGAGCATCATACTCATAGTCTAATTTTTGTAATTTAAATTCTTTCATTTTAATTCATTCCTTTCTTTCTTGTCTATATTATAATATTTCTAAATAAGATAAGCACTTAGCTTGCTTGAAAGACAAAAAAAAGACACTAATGTGTCTAGTTTCCAAAATAATGAGGATAATCAAAGGTTCCTGTTAATGATTTTAAACAATCATCCTTTAATTCCATGATTTGAAAGAATCGTGGTTCTACCTCAAAAGGCAACACAAATTTATTAGTATCATAACCCTCAAAGCCAAAACGATTATAATAATGATCACTACCTAAAACAGTAATAATATCGTAGTTTTCATTTTTGCTGGCTTCACTTATTGCTTGCTTAATTAATTGTGATCCAATACCATGATTCTCATACTCACTCAATACACTTACTGGTGCTAAACATAGTACATTACTAACACCATTTAAAATCATTGGACTAATCATGACATGTCCAACCACCATATCTTTTTCCTTATCAATTGCTAAATAAGAAACGTAATAGTCACTTTCTTCTTTTATTTTTTCAACTAAAATAGCTTCATTATCTTGCTTAAAAGCACTTGTAACAACATGTTTTATCTGTTCATTATATTGATTGTTATCTTTAATTATTTCTATTTGCATAACCTTGTCCCTATCTTGCTAATAAAAGAATTTCTTTTATATCCTTTGTTTGTAGTTTCACAAAATTACCTTGTGTTATTTTATCATTTCTAGTTGTATTACTTGCTAGTTCATCAATACTACTTTCAGGAATATCTAAGTCCCTTAAAGTTAATGGCATATCTAAACTCTTATAAAATTTTTCTAAAGCTAAAATTCCTTGATATGCTGTTTTTTCTTGATTGAAAAAATCATTTTCAACATTAAACACTCTAGTGGCAAATTGAGCAAAGCGTCTAACATCATGCTTATAGACATATTTCATCCATGCTGGAAATAAAACAGCTAATCCGGCACCATGAGCCACATCATACATACCGCTTAATTCATGTTCTATTTGATGAGTCGCCCAATCAGTTTCACGACCAACACATAATGAATAGTTATGAGCTACTGTACCTGCCCACATAATTTGAGCATAAACATCATAGTTAGTTGGATCTTGATAAACTTCTGGACCTAATTCAACAATTGTTTTCATTAAAGCTTCAATTTGACGATCTGTTACATCAATATTTGTTGTATTAGTAAAGTATCTTTCCATTAAATGCGCTAACATATCAACAACACCATTAGCCACTTGATGTTTTGGTAATGTGGCACATAATTCAGCATTTAGAATACTAAAGCTTGGATTTAAAAATGAAGCGCCACGTTTTTCTAAAGTATCATCCTTAGTAATTACACAACGGAAATTCATTTCTGTCCCTGTTGCCGGTAAAGTTAAAATTGTCCCATATGGTAAACCATCTTGACAAACAACACCTTTAGCAAAGAAATCCCATACATCTCCATCATACTTAACACCACCAGAGATGGCTTTAGCTGAATCAATTACAGAGCCTCCACCAACAGCTAGAATAAAATCAATATCATTATCAAGACATAATTTAATTCCTTCTCTAACCATTGATAAACGTGGATTTGGCACTACACCACCTAGTTCATAAATTTCAATATTATTTTCTTTTAAACTTTTAACTACTTCATCATATAATCCTGATTTTTTAATGCTTGAACCACCATAATGCAATAAGACCTTTTTGCCATATAATGCTGTTTCTGCTCCAACTTGATTTTGTGTTTTACGACCAAAAATTATTTTAGTTGGATTTTGATAAACAAAATTTTCCATTCATTAAAACCTCCATTACTAAAGATTATAGCATAATTTAACTAAGAAAACTTTTAAGTACAAAAATAATTAACATATTAAAAAATAGTCTATCAAAGACAAACTATTTCTCTAGACATCAGTTTCAATAATATTTTTAACTGACATTATTATTTTTTGTAAACTATAATATGCTTTAATAAATTTCTTAATTAATGGATCTTGATAGAATTCATCTTTTTTCTCTAGATATTCAGCTTTCTTAATTTCAAATTGTTGTTCATCATAATAAGCTAAATTAACAATCTCTTGTTGCATCTTTTTCAATTCTTCTTCCTCAAGTTCATATTTCTCTGCAATCGATTTTCTTAAACTACTATAATCTTTAAACTCAGTTGTTTCTTTAATAATCTTATTAATTTGTAAAGCCTTATATTCGACAGCATTCATTTAAATCACCTCTCCTTGCAATGACCATGTTTTAACTTCAACTATTTTAACTTTGACAATCTTCCCAATCAAAGTCTTATCACCTTTAAAATTTACTAATTTATTATGAGCCGTGTAGCCAGACAAAATATTTTCATCTTTCTTTGAAGGCCCATCAACCAATACTTCGACAATTTTATTTTCAAAACGTTCATTTTGTAAATGCATATATTTATTAACACTCTTATTTAAGATTTGTAAGCGATCTTGTTTTTCCTTAAGTGAGACATTATCGACCATCTTAGCTGCCGGTGTTCCCTTACGTGCCGAATAGACAAAAGTAAAAGCATTATCAAATTGACAATATTCAACTAAAGCTAAGGTATCAGCAAACTGTTCTTTGGTCTCATTTGGAAAGCCAACAATAATGTCTGTTGAAATACTAACATTACTTTTAGCAGCTTTTATTTTATCAAAAAGTTCTTTATACTCTTCGACAGTATATTGGCGATTCATTATTTTCAAAATGTCATTATTACCAGATTGAACAGGTAAATGAATAAAAGGCATGATATTATCGTATTTGGCAATTACAGCAATCATTTCAGCACTAAAATCCCAAGGATGAGAAGTCATAAATCTAATTCTAGGTATTTCTAATAGAGCAACAGCTTCTAGTAAACTAGCAAAATTATCCTCACTATTCAAATCTTTACCATAAGCATTAACATTTTGTCCTAATAAAGTAATCTCTTGATAACCAGCTGCTTTTAATGATTTTACTTCATCAATAATGTCAACTGCTAAACGGCTTCTTTCTTTGCCTCTCGTATAAGGAACAATACAATACGTACAAAACTTATCACAACCATACATAATATTAACCCAAGCTTTAATTTTATTATCTCTTCGTGTTGGCAAGTTTTCAAATACTTCACCCTCTTGAGATAAAACATCAACAATTGTCTCCTTAGTTTGCATTGCTTCTTGTAATAAAGTTGGTAGATCATTAATATTATGTGTACCAAATACTAAATCAATGTGATGATATTTTTTTAAAATCTCATTAACAGTGTCTTCTTCTTGAGCCATACAACCACAAACCCCAAAAATTAATTCCGGCTTACTTTGTTTTAAATGTTTAATAGCTCCAATTTTACCAAATACTTTTTGTTCAGCATTATCTCTAATCGCACAAGTATTTAATAAAATTACTGAAGCTTCTGCAGCATCAGTACAACTTTGATAACCCATCATTTCCAAAATACCATTTATTGTTTCTGTATCTCTTTCATTTGCTTGACAGCCATAAGTAACAATATGATAATACTTTCCTTGACCAATATTTTGCATCATTGGTGGAATAAAGAAGCTATCTTTAATAATATTAACATCATTTTTAGTTCTTCTTTGTGCCTTTTTTAAGTCCGGCATATTCTTTATCATTAACGATTCACTCCTAACTCCATAAGTATAGCAATTATTATTAAAAAAACCAAGTAAGAACTCGGTTTTTTATGTGTTTATTTTATTATACCATTTCAATGGCAGATGTTGGACAAGATCCAACGCAAGCTGCACAATCAATACATCCTTCATTAACATGTGCTTTCCCTTCGTCTGTCATTTCAATAACAGATACTGGGCAAGTCCCTACACAAGCACCGCAACCAATGCACTCTTCTTCTTTTACAAATGCTGGCATTTAACATGACCTCCTTTTTGAAATTCACTTAAACCTACTACCACGTCATTTAAGTACCTTTATTATACATTTTAATAAACTAAATTTCAAGTCTAAGCTTCTAAGTACCTCTTATTTACTCAACACCAATATAAAATGAATATAAAGCTTGTTTCCCATCAATTAATTCAACTTCCAAATCATAATTATCTTCAACATAACTTTCTATTTTAGTAAGCACATCTTCTTTAACATCCTTACCATAAACAATAGTCAGTAGTTCCTCATCTTCATCAATCATTGCTTCAATAAGTTCTATAGTAACTTCATATAAATCTTTTCCTGTCGCAATAAGATCTTTTTCAAAGATACCCATATAATCATTTTTCGCAATCTTTTTACCACTAAATTTAGTGTTTTTAATCGCAAAAGTTACTTCACCACTCTTAATTGAATCTAAAGATTCACTCATCGCTGCAACATTTTCTTCGAAAGTCAAATCAGGTGAGTAATTAATACAAGCAACCATTCCTTGCATTATTGTCTTAGTTGCTACAACCTCAACCTCAATATCCTCAATCACATCTTTTGCTTGTTGAGCCGCTAATATTATATTAGAGTTATTAGGTAAAATAATAACTTTTTTAGCATTTAATTTTTTAATTGCTTTAATAAAATCATTAGTTGATGGATTCATCGTTTGACCACCTGAAATAATATGATCTACTCTTAAATCATAGAACATTTTATCGATACCTTCACCACTACTAACAGCAATGATAGCTTGTTCTTTTTGTTCAATCGGCTTAAAGCTTTCATTATTGTCAGCTTGTTGTTGCATATTTTCAATTTTAACAGTTAACATACCTCCATAAGTAACTGCTTTTGATAAAGCCTTACCAGGATCTAGAGTATGAAGATGAACTTTTAAAATATCATCATCATTAACAACGACAATTGAATCACCTTGTTTTTCTAGAAAAGTTTTTAATTTCTTCTCATCAAATTTATCGGGTTCATTTAATTGCACAATAAATTCCGTACAATAACCATATTGACCTTCATGATTATCAACGAATACCTCAGCATCATTAACAAATGTTTTTAAATCCCCATCGGCTTTTCTTTCAATCGCTTTACCATCAAGATAAGCTAACATTCCTTCAAAAACCTTAATTAATCCAAAAGCACCACTATCCACAACACCAACTTCTTTAAGCACAGCTAATAGTTCTGGAGTATTTTCTAGTGAAACATTACCATGTTCAACTAATTTCTTCATTACTTCTTTAATAGTAAAAGAATGTTTCACATCTTTTAAAGTATTTTCACTACTTTCTCTAATAACAGTTAAGATTGTTCCTTCAACAGGGCGCATAACTGCTTTATACGCTATTTTTTGTCCTTTATAAAAAGCTTTAGCAAACTCGACACTGCCAACACTCTCTTTGCCATCTAAATCATTAGAAATTCCCTTAAAAATTTGTGATAAGATAACACCTGAGTTTCCACGTGCTCCCATTAATAAACCACGTGAAAATGCTTTAGCAATTTCACCAATGTTATTAGTATGTAAATTTGATATTTCTTTAATACCACTAGTAAAAGTTAGATTCATATTTGTCCCGGTATCGCCATCAGGAACTGGGAAAACATTTAATGTGTCTACTTCTGGATAATGATTGTATAAGTTATTGCCACCACTTATCAACATTGATTTAAACTCTGTACCATTTATTCTTTTCATATTAACACCTAACCAATTACTTTAATGTCTTGAACAAATACATTAACACTAGTTACACTAATCTCTAATGTAGATTCCAATACATATCTAACTTTCTTTTGAACTTCAAGGGCAATTTCACTAATCTTAATACCATAAGCAATAACAAGATAAATATCAATACTCATCTTACCATCATCACTTTGTTTTATTTCAATACCTTTGGCAAAATTCTCTTTCTTCAATACTTCAGCAATACCATCCATTAAAAGATGTTGTGATGCCATTCCAACAACACCATAACATTCAGTTGCTGCACCACCAGCAATGTTTGCAATGACATTTTTAGATATATTTAACTTTCCTAATTTGTTTTCTCTTTCATAACTCATTTCAAGTTACCTCCAATCTAACTATTGGTAATTATACTATAATTTATCTTTT
>JAJDGJ010000011.1 GCA_030265585.1 Erysipelotrichaceae bacterium OttesenSCG-928-M19
AAAATAGTCCTTTTTTACTACAAAAAAAACAAGCCTTAGCTTGTTTCGTTAGCTGTTATTGGAATTAGAGTGCCATAATCATATGGCATTTTTTGTGATTGTAGTGGATTAGTTCCATCAGCATTAGTTATTTTTGAACCAGAGACACCATAACCGTTTTGTGGAAACTCAGGATAGACTTCACCGAGTGTCACTTTCATACGATAGGTAGCATACTGGATATCTTCAGTGCTTGGATAAACAACTGATAAACCATTAACATTTCCTGTTGAACCACCTATGTATAGTTTTTCAATATCAACTGTGTTATTCATACTAACTAGGATTTCATATAATGAAATAATATCATTAGTATTAATATTCGTTTTCATGTGTTTTGAAACAACAGTAATTAATTTGTTGATAGTATCAATATTATTAACTTGCATGGCTTTCTTTAAGATTGCTTCAATGACAATTTGTTGGTTACGTCCACGATAGAAATCACCACCATCTTGTTTGTATCTGTTTCGTGCAAAGGCTAAGGCTTCTTCACCATTGAATTTATTCACTTTGCCTTCAGTCCAACAGATTGTACCTTTTTGACCATGTGAGTTTTGTTCACACACTTCAGTAATTCCTTGATTAGCATTCATGCTATTAACAGGGACATCAACTTCAATGCCACCTAAAGCATCAACGATTTCAATTACACCGACAAAGTTAATTCTTACAGTATAGTCAACATTGACATCATACATCTTCTCTAAGGTGTTTTGCACACATTTAGTGCCACCATAAGCAGCAGCATGAGTCAATTTATCCTGACCACCGCCACCACATTGAATTTGAACATAGGAATCACGAGGTGTTGTCAATGTTGTTACACGACCAGTTTTGGGATTAAAAGTTACTAGAACATTAGAATCACTATTAGAAACATCTTGAATATTACTACTACGACTATCTATTCCTGAAATAAGAATGGTAAAAGGAGTACTAGTAATATCTTTTGAAACAACTTCATTTTCTTCATCTGTTTCAAAAACGGTTACTACTTTATAGTTTTTCTTTAAATCTGGATCTAAAGATTCTAAAGTTTCATCTGATAAATTCTTAACACTCATTAAATCAATTGTGCCATTTTCTAAATCTGCAAAAGCTAGTTTTAAATTAGCGTATTGTTTAATATTATTTGTTTTATTTAATTCTTTAATCTTTTCTAAGGCTAATGAACCATTTTCATAGTATTTAATTGATTGGATTCCAATCGTTGTTTTTGAATTAATATCTTCTTCTTTTTCAAGGGTACTATCCTTTTTAGCAATTAATGAAGTAGAGTATTTACTTTCTTTATTGATTAGAGACATTGCATTATTATAATTTAATAAAAAAAGGTTAAATTGTACAATTCCGTAATTGAAGATAACAATAACTAACAGTGTAATGACAATCTTCCATGCTTTATTAAAAAACTTATCAAAAAGAAAATTAGTAATCAAAATAGCTAAGAATAAAAAGAAGCTAATGATAATAATTTTTGATATTACGGTATATTTAAATGATTGAAATGTATACATTAAATCAGCAACTGTTAAAAGGGAAATAAAAACCATTTCAACAATTATAAAAATTTGTAGTTTTCTTCTCATACGAACCCTCCTTTGTCCATTATACAGTAATAATAAGCAAATATGTACACTAAATTAAATACTTTACAAAAAAAACACATCTTTCATTAATCGATAACATATTCGTGAATTAGAATGGTTATATCATAGAAAGGAAGATTAAGATGAAAAATACATTAAATAGGGCATTAAAATACTTATCTTATAAGAAAACAAAGAGTTTCTTATTAATAGTTTTATTTTTTGTGATTAGTGCTATCTTGTTGTTATCGGCTACGCTTAATTCAACAATCGATAATTATTATTCACAAATTGACAATAAAAATGGGATTGCTGTATCAATTAGTCCAAAGATGAATTTTAACCGTAATCAAGGAGAAAGTCAAGCTGAGGGAAGTAAACCAAATGATATGCGCTCATTATTCACTAATTTAACTAGTGAGCAACTTGAAGCAATTGCCGCTTTAGATTATGTAACAGATGTTAAACAAAGTACAAGTGTTAGTGTTACATCTTCAAGTTTAGAAGAGATTAGCTATACATCATCTAGTAGCGATGATAGTAATGAACAGAGGGCTGATATGCCACAGATGAGAGAAGATATGTCTGGTTTAAGAATTATGGGTAGCTCTCACTTAAATTTGGAAACTGATTTTTCTAATGAAACAATTTCTTTATCATCAGGAACAATGCCAAGCGCAGATACTGAGATAGTAATTAGTGAAGCTTTGGCATCGCAAAATGATTTAAAGGTTGGTAGTAGTTTTAAAGTAAGCAATAGTGATGATAGTTCTTTAACAAAGACGTATAAAGTTGTTGGTATTTATGCGTATAATTCTCAAATTGATGAAATGGCTATGCAACAAGTACCTGAGAATACGATGTATACTTTATACTCTAGTGTAGCTACTTTAATTAGCGAGGATAGTGGTTCAAGGATTACTACACAATTCTTTATTGAAAGTGTGGATGATTTAACGCAATTTAAAACTGACTACTTTTCTATAACAGATACATCTAGTGATGACTATGAAGTAAGTTTAGATGATTCTGTTTATCAAAATACAATTAAACCATTAATGCAATTAGCTGAAATTGTTCAAATCGCTAAGTGGGTTATTCTTGTTATCACTTCAGCTATTCTAGCAATCATTTCTTACTTAATGATTAAGGAGAGAAACTATGAAATTGGTGTCCTTTATTCTTTATCGGAAAATAAGAGAAATATTAGCTTGCAATTTGTTTTTGAAAATGGGATTCTTTTAACAATTGGCTTTTTAATTGCTTGGTTGATTAATATGTTATTAGGCTCACAGATAATTCAAGCTTTAATGAATATGGAGTTATTAAACAATGTTAAACAAGGAGCTCAAACTATGGGAGGTCCTCAAGGAATGATGGGTAATCCTGGCGCAAGTGATCTTTCAAGTATTGAGGCATATTTAAGTAGTAGTGGTTTAATAAGCTCGTATGTGATTATCTTGGTTGTTGTCTTAATTATTACGATGGCAACAATCGCAAAAACATTAGTGAAACGTCCCAAAGAGATTATTGGCGATTAGGAGGGTTAAAAATGTTAGAAATTAGAAATTTATCATTTAGTTATGATAAACAAACAAAAATATTAGATGATTTAAATGTGCAATTTAACAGTGGTAAGGTCATTGCAATTCAAGGTGAAAGTGGTCAAGGAAAGTCAACTTTATTAGCTATTTTAGCTGGATTAGAAAAAGATTTTGAAGGTCAATTAGTTCTTGATGATGAAATAATTAATAAAGCTCAGTTATTTAAATATAGTAAAGAAAATATTAGTATGATTTTTCAAGAATTAAATTTAATAAAGTATTTAAACTTAGTTGATAATATTAAACAGGGTTGTCTTATTAAGGGTAAAGCATTTTCCCAAGAAAAGATGAGAGAGTATTTAGAGATTGTTAATTTAAGTGATTTGGATTTAAATAAATATCCAGCAACTATTTCTGGAGGTCAACAACAACGTATTGCGATTATTAGAGCATTGTTAGCTGATACCAAGATTATTTTAGCGGACGAACCAACAGCTAGTATTGATCAAAAAAATGCTGATGCGATTATTAATGAATTAAAGGAACTTGCTAAACAAGAAGATAAAATTGTCATTGTTGTTACACATGATAACTATATAGCAAAACAATGTAATGAAATCTATTATTTAAATGATACTTCTTTAGTGAAACAATAGAAACAAAAAAACCTCTATTAAGCTTAGAGGTTCTTTATTGTTTCCCTTTAATAATCCACATCTTTTAGTTTATTTAAATCATCTTTTCTAGTATAATAGTTATGAGGTGATTGCATGATTGATAAAAAGAAGTTTTTTGTTGTGCTATTGTTAGTGATTATTGGAGCTATTGTTTATATAAGTGAATCATTGATTGGATTCGAGTTGTTAAATAAATGATGGATTTAACTATGTTTAATAGTCAACAACAAGAAGCTATTACTTCAAAAGAACCTTATATTAAAGTAATTGCTGGAGCTGGTTCTGGCAAGACAGCTGTTTTAACTAATCGCATTGTTTATTTAATAAAAGAGCGACAAGTTAAGGAAAGAAATATTTTAGCAATCACATTTACTAACAAAGCTGCTAAAGAGATGAAAGAAAGAGTGTTACAACTTCTTGACAAAGAAGTTTTTTTAGGTTTAATTACGACTTTTCATAGTTTTTGTCTTCGTGTTTTAAAAGAAGATATTAATGTTTTAGGTTACACTAAAGATTTTAATATAATCGATAGTGATGATCAAAAGTCGATTTTAAAAAATATTAATAAGCGGCTTAATTATGATAAGGATGTTTTTCAAGTTAAAGGATTAGTAGCTTATATTTCTAATGAAAAAAATCATTACTATCCTCAATATTTAGATGAGAAAACAAAGAAGGTTTATGATGAGTTTTATTTAGAATATCAAAAGTATTTAAAAGATAATAATTCTTTAGATTTTGATGATTTGATTATTCTTTGTGTTAAGTTATTTAAAGAATATCCTTTAATTTTAGATAAATGGCGTTTTCGCTTTAATTATCTTCATGTTGATGAGTTTCAAGATACTAACTATCAACAGTATGAATTAATTAAATTATTAGGTATAGATTTAAATGTCTTTGTTGTTGGTGATCCTGATCAGACCATTTATACTTGGCGTGGAGCTAAGATTGATTATATTTTAAACTTTGAAAATGATTTTAAACCGACACAAGTAATAATGTTGGAATATAATTATCGCTCCCAAAAGCATATTCTAGAGTGTGCTAATAGTTTAATTATTAATAATAGTGATCGCATTGAAAAGAAATTAATACCAACACGTGAAAGTGAGGAATTAGTTGAGCACTTCATCGGTGAAAAAGCAGAAGATGAAGCTAATTTTGTTGTTGATAAAATTAATGAACTAATCGCTGAGGTGCCTGATGTTAATTATGATGATTTTGCGATTTTATATCGTTCTAATTATATTTCTCGTATTTTTGAACAGCATTTAACTTCAGCAAACATTGATTATCAAATTATTGGTGGAACACGCTTCTTTGAAAGAAAAGAAGTTAAGGATATTATTGCTTATTTAAAGGTGATTGCTTCTAATGATAATTTGTCCTTTTTAAGAATTGTTAATGTTCCAAAAAGAAAAATGGGTGAAAAAAGTGTTGAGAAAATTGTCTTATATTCATTAGCTAAGCAAATTTCTTATTATGAAGCAATTAGAGATAATTTAACTGAAATTGGTTTATCTGCTACTCAAAAACAGTTATTAAGTGAGTTAGTTGCCTTCATTGAGGAAATGAAAGATGAAGATAATGCTGCTAAGATAATTGAAAGTGTCTTACTACGCTTTAATGTTTTAGAGGAGTATGCGCCTTCATCTATTGATTATCAAACAAGGTATTCAAATCTAGAAGAGTTATTAAATTATGCAAATAGTATTCCAAAATCTCTTGATGAGTTTTTACAAGATATTTCTTTGGATTCGACAAATGAAGATGGTGGTACGGGTGCTAAGGTATCTTTAATGAGTATGCATGCTGCTAAGGGCTTGGAGTTTAAATATGTTTTTGCGGTATTTTTAAATGATGGTGTTTTCCCTAGCTCTTATTCTTTGGAAACACTTAATTTAGAAGAGGAGAGACGTTTAGCATATGTTTGTTTTACTCGGGCTAAAGATCAATTGTTTTTAGTGAGTCATCTTTATAATAATAGTTATCAAGGCTACTATACAACCTCAAGCAGTATGTTTGTTAAAGAGATTGATGATGATTTAATGAAAAAGGGTGGTCGTTTTAAACAAGATCATTACTTAGAACCTCAGGTTAATGAAATGAATTTGTTTAAAGCACAAAAAAATGATGAGGAAAGTGAATATGAAATCAATGATGTAATAATGCATCCTAACTTTAAAAAAGGAGTTATTATTGCCATTAATGATAATATTCTAACGATTGCTTTTGAAAATAAAGTGGGTATTAAACAGATTGTAAAAGATTTTGTGAAAAAAATATAAATTCTTGATAAAAGAGTTATTCTTTTACTGCTAATTATGATATAATAGGCAAGTAAGCAATTATTTGATAATTAATTTGATGGAGGTAAGTGTATGAAAATAAACAAAGGAATTGTAGCTGGTTTTTTAGCATGCTCAATGTTGTTTTCTCATGCAATTTATGCTAGTGAAATAACTGATAAAGATAAAACAGTAGTAACTGTTAATGATAAGAAAATAACTAATCAATCACTTTATGATAGTATTGTGCTTAATTCTAGTTATGGACCAGCTTTAGAAGTTTTAGATATGAAATTTCTAAGTGAGAAATATAAAGATGATTCAAGATTACAAACGATTATTGATGAGAAGTATGCTGAAGTTAAAGAGGCCTATCAAGAGGATGATCCTGATTTAAAACAGGAATATGCTAGTTATGGGGTAAGTAATAAGGAAGATTATCTTGAAAAATCAGGACTTATCTTAGAAGCTTATCGTGAATTAGCAGCTATTGATACTTCTTATGATAAAATCTTTACTAAAGAAGAGAAAGATTATGTTTATAAACATAAGTTTTCTGGTACAGGAAAGATTTATCATATTGTTATTTCACCTAAAATAAGTGTTGATGATGCAATGGATGAAACATTATTAAACAATGCTAAAGCAGAAGCTTTGAAATCAGCTGAGAGTGTTGTTGCTGATTTAGATAAAGGAATGTCTTTTCAAGAAGCAGCTAAAAAATATAGTGATGATAAATTAACTGAAGATGGCTATATTGGTGAGTATGATGTTGATAGTGCTCGTAGTGCCGGTGTTGATCAATCAGTAAGTAATGCAGCTTTTCAATTAGAGGATAAAAAATATACAACAAATCCAGTAGCTACAAAATATGGTTATGAAATTGTTTATATAGAATATACAAAAGAAAAAAAGACATATGATGAATTAAAAAATGATATTGCAAAAAAATTATATGATTTATATCAAGGCAATAATCAATATATTACTGAACATGCTTTGATGTTATTTAGAGATGGTAATGATATTAGTTTTAATGATACTATCATGTCAAGAGAATATGCTAATGCTTTAATTCAAGCTCGTAAGTCTTATGTACAATACAATCCAGAGGATGCAGCTAACCAGTATGCAAACTTAGGTTATTAGGAGGAAGAAAGATGAAAAGTAAAATTATAAAAATTAGTCTAATTGCTTGTCTTGTTCTTACTCTAGGTTTTGGTATTAAAGCAGCAAGTGATACAGTTGTATCTATGGGAAAACAAAGTGTTAATGTTGATGAGGCTTTTGAACAAGCTAAAATTGATAATAAAGCAGAAGGTTTATTTTCAATTGTTAATAGTGAAATACTAAATAAAGATTATAGTTATGAAAAAAATGAGAAAGTTAAAGATGCTGTTGATCAACAGATTAAATCGATTAAAGAGAGTAACACTGATATTCTTAGTCAATATAATCTTAAAGATGATATGGATTTAGCTATTAAAGGTGGTATCTTGTTACAAGTTCAAGAGGAACAATATACTAAAGATCAATATACAAAATTACATGTTAATGAAAAATCGTTAAAGAAAATGTATGATAATAAAGAAGGCGAACTTACTAGTTATTATGTTATTAAGATAGATGAATTGTTATTTGATAGTGATATTACTAAATATGAAGAGGCTATTAATGATATTGAAACAAAATTAAGTAAAGCTACTAAAGATGATGTTGAATCAGTTTTTAAGGAACTTGTTAAAAGTTATCCAAAGGGATCTGATGAAGAAGAAAATGGTCTTAAAAGCGCTGTTGATCGTTCTCAAGTTGATGAAACATTACTAAAAACTTTAGATAAGTATGAATACTTAGAATTCTCTAAAAAAGCAATTGATGTTGATGGTGTTAATTATTATATTTTAAAGATGGATAAAGGTGAAAGAGCATCATTTAAGGCTAGTAAGGAAAGATTAACTGACTTACAATATGAGAATGCTATTTCTGAAAATACTTATTTAACGGAATATTTATTAGTTGAATTACGTAAAGATAATAAAATAAGTTTTGCGGATGAAAAGGATCAAAAAATTTATGATGCTGCCACAAAGCAAATTATTGATGATTATAATGCAGCAAAGGATGGTGAATAATTATGGCACGAAATAGTAATAATCCTTATGCTAAAAGAAGACAGAAGGTTAAAAAACCACAGGAACAAAAGAGTCCTTTTAAAAAGGAATTAGTTAAAAAAAGAAACAATAGAATTGTCTATGCTGTTGTTATTATTATCATTGTTGTGATGGTTGGGACTTTGATCTTACCATATATGACAGGTTCTTCGACAACAAATTATTCATTGCCTAGTGATGTTTTGAAGGCTGATGAAGCAACTACTGAAGATTCATATTCAGTACAAAATATTAGTGTTGGAGAAACTTATAATCGTGTTGATACAGAATATTATGTGCTATTTGGAAGTCAAGAAGATACTGCAGAGTTAGCACAAAAAATTGCTCGTGATGCTTACTATCTTGTTGATAGTTCTCAAGAAATTAATTCATCACTAACAAAAGACGTTGATAAGGGTAAAGATTTACCAAATAAACCAGCGGATATTAAAATTAAAAAAGATGTTGCTTTAATTCATATTAAAGAAGGTAAAGCAATTAAATTTATTGATAATAAGACAGATGTTACAAAATTTATTGATAAATTAGAATAATTAATTAAAAAGCTGGTCAAACAGCTTTTTTATGTAGGAGGGGAAAAAATGACAAATATTTTAAAACACATTTTTGGGGTAGCACTAGGAATCTTTTTAATTTGTTTAGCAGTTAATACGATGTTTGCGCCTCATCAAGTTGCAGCTGGTGGTGTAGGTGGTATTTCGACAATATTTTTCAATGTTTTCCAAATTAATATGGCCTTAACAGCATTAGTAATTAATTCAGTTTTATTAGTGGTAGGTTTAATTTTACTAGGTAAAAGTTTTTTCATTAAAACTGCTTATGGTGCTTTATTATTTCCTTTATTCATTGAACTTATTCCTAAAGTTCCTTTATCAAATGATATTCTACTATCAGTTTTATTTGGTAGTTTATTAACTGCTATGGGCGTTAATATTCTCTATTACTTGGATGCTTCTAGTGGTGGCACAACAGTACCGCCATTAATTTTAAAAAAATATTTCGGTATTAATCCATCATTAGGATTATTTATTACTGATGCTCTTGTTGTTATTTCTTCATTATTTATTTTTGGTGTTCAACAATTCATGTATGCTGCTTTAGTTATTATGTTGACATCAATAATTATGGAATACTTGACTTCAGGACTTACTAGAAAGAAAGTAGTATATATTATAAGTGAGAAACAAGATTTGATTGCCGCAGAATTAATGAATAATATTGGTCGTGGTGCTACAAGGTTACTAGCTCAAGGTGCTTATACTAGTGAAGAACGCAATGTATTAATGATTGTTTTAAATGATCGTGATTTTAATAAATTACAAAAAATAATTGCTGATTATGATCCGCAAGCCTTTGTAATTATTCATAATGTTTCAAAAGTATTAGGGCAGGGATTTACATATCATTCGGTGGTGCAATAAAATGGAAAAAAATAGTATGTTAGCCAATACAATTAGACCTACAACATTAGATGATGTTATTGGTCAAAAGCATTTGGTCGCCAAAAATGGTATTATTACCAAAATGTTAGAAAAAGATAAATTATTATCAATGATTTTATATGGTAGTGCAGGTTGTGGCAAGACAACAATTGCTCGTATTATTGTTAATTTATTGAACTGTGACTTTTTGGAAATTAATGCAACTAATTCAAATAAAAAGGACTTAGAGAATGCGATTGCTCGTGCTCGTCTAAGTTCTTCGTTTGTCTTGATAATTGATGAAATTCATCGTTTAAACAAGGATAAACAAGATATTTTATTACCTCATATTGAAAGTGGCTTAGTCACTTTGATTGGTTTAACTAATTCTAATCCTTATCATTCAATTAATAGTGCAATTCGCTCTCGTGTTATTCTTTTGGAAGTTAAGAAAATCGAAGATAATGATTTAAAGGAGTTTGTCAACAAAATTATTGCTCAAACTGAAATGAAGGACTATCCGGAATTGGAAGCCTTAATTAATCAAATTGTTAAGGTTGCTAATAAAGATGTTCGTTATGCAATAAATCAAGTTGAATTATTAAGTATTGTTTATGATAAAGATTTAAGCCTGAGTGAGTTATTTCAACATCTTAATGCTAATGTCAGTATTGATAAAAATGAAAGCTATTATTATGATGTTATTTCTTCCTTGCAAAAGAGTATTCGTGGTAGTGATGTTAATGCTGCATTATTCTATCTTGCTATTCTTATTTTAAGTGAGGATTTAGACATTATTGAGCGTCGTTTAAGCATTATTGCCTATGAAGATATTGGATTGGCTAATCCTGTTGTTGTCGATCGTGTTTTAAATGCTTTAAAAACAGCTCGCATGGTTGGGTTTCCCGAAGCTAAAATTCCTTTGGCTTTTTGTGTTGTTGATTTAGCGCTATCATCTAAATCTAATAAGGCATACGAGGCTTTAAATAATGCTTTAGAATGTGCTCAAAATAATAGTTATACATTTAACGAATATATGAAAGCTACACCAATGGATAGTAAACAAAAAGAGTTATATTGGAAAATACCTTATGAGAATAAGCATTTAATTCAATATCTTCCTAATGAATTAAAAAACAAGAAATTCTATAAGCCAAATCGCAAATCATCTTATGAGAAGCATTTGGCTTTACTCAATGATTATTTAAATGAAATTGAACGAGATAATGATTTAGAAAAAGTAATGTTAAAAATCAAGAAATAATTGTTTCATATATGAATAGAGCTTGACAAAGTATGATAATATGTTTAATATAATAAACAGGTGATAATATGAGAAATTATCAATATATTAAGGATCATTTAGATCAACAGAGTAAAAGCATCTCGTGGCTTGCGAAAGAGATTGGCGTTTCTAAAGGCTACTTATCGAAGTTAATTAATAATAAGGTAAGCGAGCCAGGTAGTATTAAAATAAATGCTATTCATCAAGCTTTAGGTATAAAAGAGCATAATATTGAATACCAAAGAAATGCTTTTTTAATTGATGTAACTTTATTAAGTGTTGAAAAATATATCTATGTTGCAACTAAATGTATAACTGAACAATATGATGTTTATATTCTTTTTAATAGTAAAAGTGTTAATAAGGATGTTAATTTAAAAAGATTTTATGACTATTTGAATTTTTCTAATGCCAAAGTTTTCTTAGTTAATGAAACTGAACTTAAAAAAGCACTTACTAAAACAACTTATACTAATATGATTGCATTTAATAATGAGTTTGCCTTTTTAAAAGACATTGTTATTACTAATATTGAAGTTTTTAATCAAGATGTTTTAAATTTAAATGGTATTAAAAATAAGGCTGTCTTGTTATTAAGTAATAATAATGATAAGTTATCAATTTTATTAAATGTTTTAAAATTAAAATCTGTTTATTTTATTGATGATTTTGCTATTTTTAAAGAAGTTAATATAAATAGTAATTCACTAATAATAAATCAACTAAGTATTATTGAATCTATCTATCATGCTTGCCAAAATAGTCGTGTTTATATTGTTGGTAATGAATATCTTTCTTTTCAAAATGATAATGATCTAAGTGAAGTAAAGAATGGCTTGGTCGATATTAATAAGTATTTGAATTTATTTGATGAAATCTTCTCCATTGATTTCATGGATGAAGATGAAACACATAAATTAATGACACAACGTAATAATAAGATTTTAAAAGCAGTTAAAAAGAATGTCCATCATCTAGAAAGTGATGACATTGCAGCAATAGCACAACAAATACTTGAGCAAGTGGAGGACTAGCCAATGAAAATCAAATTAATAACGGATAGTACAATTGTGTATAATCCTAAGGAAGCAAAAGAGCATAATGTAGCCTTAACACCTTTTATTATTAATGATAATGGAACTATTTATCGTGATAATGTTGATGTGGCTCCTAAAGAATTTTATGAGTTATGGAAAAAGAATAATTATATTAAGACTTCGCAACCTAATTTGAATGATACTATTGAATTATTTAAAAAGGAATTAGAAGAATATGATCATTTAATTTATTTTCCAATTCCTGAAGCTTTATCAGGAACTTATGCAACGGGACAAATGGCAGCTAAGGAAGTTGATGCTTCACGAATAACAGTCATTAACACTCATACAGGTGCTGGTATGGGACGTGTAATGGTAGATGTTGCTAACAAAATGATTGCTGAGGGCAAAAGTGTTGAGGAAATAGTTGATAAATTAATGAAGGCAAGTGAATATTCTCGTTTCTTTATTATGCCTTTGAGTTTAGAAGGTTTAAGATTAGGTGGTCGTATTAGTAATGTGGCAGCTTCTGTTTTTAGCTTAATAAAAATGAAGATTTGTTTATACTTAACACCAATTGGTGCTATTGATAAATTCGAAGTGGCACGTACAGAAAGTAAAATAATAAAATTAATTGTTGATAAAGTTAAAAATGATATTGGTGTCGATGATTTATTAATTTATTTAATTTATACTGATGATGAATCACTATTGGATTCTTCACGAGTAATTCTTGAAAAAGAGTTTCCTAATGCACAATTTGAACTGATTGGATTGTCGCCAACCTTAGGAGCTCATACCGGTCCAAGCACAATCGCTTTTCATTTTTGCAAAAAGCATTGGTAATTCAATGCTTTTTATATTATAATATTTACTAGTGGAGGTGTTATAATGAATTTATTTGTTGATAGTGCTAATCTAGAAGAGATTGCTAAAGTCAATGAATTAGGAGTAATTTGTGGAGTAACAACCAATCCAAGTTTAATTGCAAAAGAAGGTAAAGATTTTAAAGAGACTCTTGCTAAAATAGCAGAGCTTGTAAACGGACCTATTTCTGCAGAGCCAACTGGGTTAACTGCTACAGAAATGATTGAAGAGGGTCGTGAGCTAGCAAAAATACATGAGAATATTATTATTAAATTACCAATTACTCAAGAAGGATTGATTGCTTGTAAACAATTGAGTAGTGAGGGTATTAAAATTAATGTAACATTGATTTTTAGTGCTAATCAAGCTTTATTAGCTACTCGAGCTGGAGCTAGTTATGTTAGTCCGTTTGTTGGCCGTTTAGATGATATCAATCAAGATGGAATAGCTTTAGTTGAGGATATCTGTGATATCTTCACTATTCATCAAATTGAGACGCAAGTAATTGCAGCTAGTATTAGAAATCCTTTACATATTACTAGATGTGCCTTAGCAGGAGCTCATATTGCTACTGTACCGTATAAAATATTTATGGAAATGTTTAATCATCCTTTAACAGATAAAGGTATTGAAAACTTTAAAAAAGACTGGGATTCAGTATATAAAAAATAAGAGGTGTAATAAATGAAATGTTATAATTGTAATAGTATAATTACTATGCAAAATAAATGTCCGGTATGTGGGACTTCAATTAAAAAAGAGGATTATAATTTACCAAGTACCAAAAAAATATTAAATAAAGTTAAAACAATAAAAGAGTTCGCTCATTTTATTGGTATGTTTTATGTAAGAAGTTTATATTTGTTGATTGGGGCAATTATTGCCGCAGCAGCAGCCTTATTTTTCTTGCAATATCCAGTGGATGCATCTGCAACAGGTGAAGTGGCTTTTATGGCATGGAATAGAATAGCTTATATGGTTTTAGCGGTTGTTTTCATCCTATTCTTTAATTATTATTTAGAGATGAGAAAAATTGAAACTTTCTATAAAGATTATCAAAAAAATGAAAACTCATATTATATTTTATGGCCATTCAAAACAGAATATCGTTCAATTATTTGTGATGCTAGTGATAAAATTCCCGATACACATATTATGAAGAAACGATTTACTGCATGGCAAAATAGAGATAAAGAAGTAAGACATTTAAGATTTAATTCATATAAATTGTTTCATGTTCAAAAAGCGAAATTGTTTTATACAAAAGAAAACTTCTATAAAAAACACTTTGATCCTCGCGAAAGACATTATTTAAAAACATTTGATTATGATGATGAATCATATGTAATTATTGAAGGTACAGTTCATGGCTTTCTAATGACAAAGAACAGTGTAATTACAATTTTTAATACACCTAAGGTTACTTTAGAAGTTTTAGGAGATAAGAGATTGTTAACTGAGGATTTCGCAGAAGAAACTAAACAAAGATATCAAGAAGTAAAATAACTAATAAAGTATAGGTAACTATACTTTTTTATTTACATTTAACTAGCATAACGCTATAATGTTTTTAAGGGTGATACTATGAATTGGGAGCCATGGACAGGATGTTATCAAATTAGTGCTGGTTGTGATAATTGTTATTATTATGGCCCAAATGCTAAGCGCTATTTACAAAATAAGATTGAAAAAACTGATAAATTTGATTGGCCAATAAGAGTAAATAAAAAAGGTGAATATAATATTAAAGGTAATAAAATTTTAGCAACTTGTTTTGCAACTGATTTTTTCTTACCAGAAGCTGATGAGTGGCGTAAAGAAGTCTGGAAAATGATTAAACAAAGAAGTGATATTGATTTTCTTATTTTAACAAAACGAATTGATCGTTTTTTAGTATCATTACCAGATGATTGGAATGATGGTTATGATAACGTTAATATTGGTTGTTCTATAGAGGATCAAGCGACAGCTGACTATCGTTTACCTTTATTTTTATCCTTTCCAATTAAAAGGCGTTTTATTGCTTGTGCACCTTTATTAGAGAAGATTGATTTAAGCAAGTATCTTCATGCAATTGATCATGTCAGTGTCGGTGGTGAAACAAGTAGAGAGGCTCGTGTTTGTGATTATGCTTGGGTTCTTGATATCAGAAAGCAATGTCTTGCCGCAGATATTACTTTTTGGTTTAAGAATACAGGTTCCCTTTTTAAATATGAGGGTAATATTGAAAAAGTAAATCCTTTTAAACAAACAACACGTGCCAAGGAATTAGATATTAGTATTTTAAAAGGGAAGAAGCTATTTTAATAAAAAAAAGACTATCGACATTGGTATTTATGTCTAATAGTCTTTTCTTTTATAAACCACATTTTAATTGAGCATTACAGTTGGTACAAGTATTACAACCACCAATTTCTTCAACAGTACCCTCTAAACAAATTGGACAAATATCACCAATTTCAACACCGATATTTCGATCCTGACGATCAGAACGATATTCAGTTGCTTCCTTTGGTTTATTACTTGGTTTAATATCATCTAATAAAGCAAGTTGTTCTTGTGGAGTATCATCATTCGTTAATGATAGTACTTGTGAATCACGACTACCATCAACATAGACAGTACCACCTTTTGCTTTTCCTTTATATAATCTTTCATATAATTCTTGAACTTGAGTAACACTATATCCTTTTGGTGCATTAACTGTTTTAGAAATTGAAGAATCAATCCATTTTTGAATGATACACTGTGTATCAACATGTTCTTCTGGTGAGAGATCCATCGCCCCGACAAAGAAATCAGGTAAGTTATCTTCACTATATTCTGGATTATATTTTAACCATTCATCAACAATTGCCGCATTGACTTCTATAAATTTGCCTAGTCGTCCTGAACGATAGAATTTAAATGAGAAGTATGGCTCTAAACCAGTTGAGACACCAACCATTGTTCCTGTTGAACCAGTTGGAGCAATTGTTAATAAGTGTGAGTTTCTAATTCCAAACTTAAGAATATTCTGTCTAATTTCTTCTGGCATCTGTTTCATAAAACCAGTATTAATGAAAGCATCACGATCTTTTAAGAAAGGAAAGCTTCCTTTTTCTTTTGCTAATTCAATTGATGTTTCATAAGCACTAAAGGCAATAGTTTTAAAGATATCTTCAACAACAACATTAGCCTCTTTGGAACCATAACGTAAATTCGCATGTAATAATAGGTCATGTAAACCCATAATTCCTAATCCAACACGTCGTTCACCTAAAGCTTGTTCTTCATTAGCTTTTAAGAAATAAGGTGTTTGATCAATAATATTATCTTGCATTCTTACTGATAAACTAACTGTATTTTTTAATTTATCATATAAAATTTCTTTAGTTTCTTTATTAATAAAGTTCGCAAGATTAATAGCTGATAAGTTACATACTGAATAAGGACTAAGTGGTTGTTCACCGCATGGATTAGTGGCAACTACTTTTTGATTATATGCTTTAGCATTTGTCATGTCGTTAGCATTATCAATAAAGAAGATACCAGGTTCCGCTGAATATGTAGCACAGAAGGAAATTAAATTCCATAATTCCTTAGCTTTAATAGTACGGTATACTTTAATTGGATAACCAAGTTGTTCCCACTCTCTAACATCACCGATATTATGCCATTCTTCATCATAGAATGTTTTTTGTTCTTTAGTTAGATTATCTAAGTCAGGATATCTTAATTCAAAGATATCATCGTTTTCAATGGCTTCCATAAATTCTTTTGTTAAAGTAACTGAAATATTAGCTCCAGATAAAAATTCTTTATTTTCTACTTCATAGTAACCACCAACTAAGAGTTTTTGATTTATCTCATCAACTAAATCGTTAGGTAAGCTATCACTATTAGCTGCCAGTTTTTCTAAGAAATCTTTTTCTTTACTATCAATTGGCACAAAAACTAACTTTTCAGAGGCAATTTTTCTAATATCTTCATCTTTTGAATTTTCTTTTAACCACTCAAGAATTTTAGGATTCTGCATTTTTGAGATAATAAACTCAATAATATCAGGATGCCAATCTGCCATCATTATCATTTGAGCACCACGACGTGAACCACCTTGTTCTACTAAATGAGTTAGATTAGATAAGTCATGAAGCCAACTAACAGCACCACTTGAGCGACCACCAACATCTTTAGCAACAGCGTGTTTTGGACGTAGGGTTGAACCATTTGTTCCTACACCACCACCACGTGACATAATTTCCATTACTTCTTTACGATGCTCAGAAATACCACCACGTGAATCTTTAATAAATGGCATTACAAAACAATTAAAATAAGTAACATTTGAGCCTGAACCAGCACCAAATAGCACACGACCAGCTGGTACAATATTCAAATCTTTTAATTCATTATAAAACTTTTTAGAATATTCATCATTTAACTCTTGTGATTTCTCACCTTCAGCTAAAGCATGAGCAATTCTTTGGGCAATTTGTTCAAAATATATTTCTAATGGTTTTTCGATTGCTGATTTTTTTCTAACTACTTTACCAGCTTTAAACTCACTATCATCTTTAATTTGATTGCGGTAATCATCAAGGACTTCAACCGTAATATTATTACCATCAATATCAACGACATAACCGATTCCACGAGAAGGAAAAGTTGGATCATGTTCTAGAACAACGATAACTAAATCTCCCACTTGCAGTGTTTTTAAAGAACGATCTTTTTGTGAATAACGATCTAACATTACTAAACGTGAAACACTTTCAAATGCTTTATTATAGTCCTTTTTTATCTCATAAAGATGAGGAAAATGTTGTTTAATCGTTTTATTTAAATTATTAATTGTAGTTTGTGAATACAAATCGATCATCCTTTCATTTTGCTGTTTTGTGACAACATTATTTATTATAATAGTTTTGATGAAACAAAACAATAGCTTATAGGCTATTTTAATTTTAAGTAAAATTACACAAATCACTTACAATCTATTATAGTATATTTCAAAAAAAAATAATAGTGAAAAGCTATAAAAAAGTAAAATGTTTTCCACTAAATTTTATTTAAAACAATTAATGCTTAAACTGTGAATATTATGTAAAGAAATTGTCTAGTTATTTAGTATTTTTAATATAAATTAATAAATAATATTAATACCTCTTGTTTTCAAAAAATCAATAAATTCTTCATGAATTTTTTTAGCATCATGATCAGGTCCATCAAAAGTTGTCGTTAGATCATTGATGATATTAACAGTATAAGGTAGCATATGTTCTTCTCGATATTTTTGCGCACTTAAAGCGAATTCAAAAATACAAATATCAGTTACACAACCTATAATATAAAGGTTTTTTTCATAAATAAATGGATTTTTAGCCATAAAACCATTAGTACTGTTCTTTTTGATGATTTCTATTTCTTCAAAATCTAAGTCTGTAATTACTCTAGCTTCATTACTACCTTCAACACAGTGCACAGGGTAAGTATTGAATTCTAGTGCATTTTCAGGATGATGATCAGTATAGTGAATAATTTCAACACCATTCTTGATGTTAGCAATTAAAAACTCTCTCATTGGAGCTATCATAGCAACGACATTATCACTGGCAAAAGCACCTTCATAACTAAATCCATTAACCATATCAATCATTACAATTAAATCATTTTTTTTATCAAGTATCATTATTTACACCTCGATATCTATTCTACTTTATTTTAGTAATTAAAACAATATATTGCACAAATTTATATTCATATTAATATATTATATCATACAACCATTGCAGGTTATTAATTCCATACTTAGGTTTAATTTCCCTAACTTGATCACTAACTATTTCATTGTATAAATCCATAAATTCTGCAATATGTTCTTCTTTTAATTCTTTTGTAATTTTCTCTTTTGCTTTATATGTGTATAAAACTATTTTGTTGTCAGGAAAAATTTTATAGTAATAAACTTCATTTTCTGAGTACGATCTTGTAAAAGCACTAATTGTATAAGGTTCATCACTTTCATAACTTGAAATATCCCAACTAATACTTAAATAATTTGAACTTAAAGGATTATCCCTTTTTTTATCATAGTTATAATCTTTTTCAAAATAACAACTACTTTTTGGCTTACATAAAGCAGAATATTCTGCTTTATCCTTTGGTTCGAATCTTCTTGTATATTCTGCATTAGTTAGTGCCAAAGTAATCTTATAGATATTATTTTTATCATTATGATAAGCATAATAAACATTATAGGTCTTAAAATTGAGATAGACATAAATAGCTAAAACTCCAACAATTAATATTGTTAAAATACTTGATATTACAGTTCTTTTTATTAGTTTTTTCATTTTCATTCCTCATTATTAAATAACTAAATCTTAAATATTATATCATAAAGATAAGTATTATAAGTGTATACGATGGATTATAATATAGAGAATACTTTTTGATGAAAATTAGTTATAATATGTACTAAGTTTTATTTTTATTAGTAACATGTTAGAATATTACTATTATAATTAAGGAGCGATAAAATGGAATCAGCAGCTTTACATACTGATTTTTATGAAATAAATATGGCGTATTCTTTTTTTAAGGATGGCATTCATGAAAAGAAGGCAGTATTTGAATTATATTTTCGTTCTAATCCTTTTGAAAATGGTTATGCTGTTTTTGCGGGGTTAGAGAGAGTTATTGATTATATTAATAATTTTAAGTTTACTACTGAAGATATTAATTATTTAAGGGAATTTGATTATGATGAGAGTTTTTTAACTTATCTAGAGAATTTAAAATTTAGTGGTAGTATTAAATCAGTGGTTGAAGGAGAAATTGTTTTTGCTAAAGAGCCGCTATTAATTGTTGAAGCTAATTTAATTGAGGCTCAATTAATTGAGACAGCCCTGTTAAATATTATTAATTTTCAAACTTTAATTGCTACAAAAGCATCACGTATTAAGAATTTAGCAACCTATCAAAGTCTTTTTGAGTTTGGCGCTCGTCGTGCTCAAGAAATGGATGCTGCTTTATGGGGAACAAGAGCAGCCTATATTAGTGGTTTTGATGGAACTAGCTTAGTGGAAGCAGGACATCGTTTTAACATTCCACTTGTTGGTACCCATGCTCATTCTTTTGTACAAGTATACCAAGATGAATATTTAGCTTTTAAAAAGTATGCTCAATCAAATAAAGACTGTGTCTTTTTAGTTGATACTTATGATACATTAAAATCGGGTGTGCCAAATGCAATTAGAGTTGGTCAAGAAATGCCTGATAAAAACAACTTCAAGGGTATTAGAATTGATAGTGGTGACTTAACTTACAATGCTAATGAGGCACGTAAGATGTTAGATGCTGCTGGTTTTGAGCATGTTAAAATAACTGTCAGTAATGATCTAGATGAAGATACAATTGCTTCATTGCTACTTGAAGGTGCTAAGATTGATAGTTTTGGGATTGGCACTAAATTAATTACTTCTTATAATCAACCGGCCTTAGGTGCTGTTTACAAACTAGTTGCAATTCAAGAAGATGGGCAATGGGTTGATGTTATTAAGATTAGTAATAACCTTGAAAAGATAACTAATCCAGGTATTAAAGATGTTTATCGTGTTATTAATCTAACAACTAATAAGGCTGAAGGTGATTATATGTGTTTAGAGGGCGAGGTTATTGATAATAATCAACCTTTAAAAATGTATAATGATAAAAATCCGTTTGTCTATAAAACGATTGATAATTATCGTTTGTTTAATATTCATGCTCAAATTTATAACCATGGTGAGTTGGTCTATAAAAAGCCTAATTTAGATGAAATACGTCAGTATCATCAAAGTGAATTGAACTTATTATGGGATGAACATAAAAGATATCGTTACCCTGCTCAATATTATGTGAACTTTAGTTTAACTTTATATACAATAAAGCATGATTTGATAAAAAAATACCAAAAATAGTAAAAAATACACTAAAAATTGCTAAAAAAATGACAACTATTTATAATGACTATAAGTAGTTTGTTTTTTTTTTGTATGTGAAGAAAAAAACTTACTATTAAAATATTAAATTATCCAATAATTTCATTGAAAAGTAGCGATATTTGCTTGTTTTATTGCTAAAAAAGCTAAAAAATGTGATTTTATTGATTTTATAGTCTTGTTTTAAAAGGGTAAATTTCGTAAAATAATAGTGTATGATTTGATAAAGAAATAGGAGGAAAGAAAATGGCGTGTAATTGTAATGAAACAGGAGATAATAAGGCAATATTTGCAGAACTAGATGAGTTTATTGCTGCGAATAATTGTACTGATGAATCGTCATTAATTAATGTTTTACATCGTGCTCAACATCTTTTTGGATATTTACCACGAAATGTTCAAATTCATGTTGCAGAAAAATTAAATATACCTGTGGCAAAGGTATATGGAGTGGTTAGTTTTTATTCGTTCTTTACGGATACACCACGTGGTGAAAACATTGTCCAAGTTTGTTTAGGAACAGGATGTTTTGTTAAAGGTGCCGACAAGGTAATGGAATCATTTGAAAAGGAATTAAATATTAAAGCTGGAGAAACGACAGAAAATATGGAATTTACTTTATCTGGAGTACGTTGTGTTGGAGCTTGTGCTTTAGCACCAGTGGTATTAATTAATGATAAAGTGTTTACTCATGTTGATCCAAGTAATGTTAAACAGATTCTTGAAGATTATTTAATTCAAAAAGTTGTCTAAAAAGGAGTTATAAGATGAAAATTGATAGTATAAATACACTAAGAGAAATCCATCAAGAAAAACTGCCTTTATTAGCCCTAAGAAAAGCAGAGGCTAGTGTAGGAAAAGAAAGAGTATTGATGGTTTGTGGTGTAGCTGGATGTTTATCAGCTAACGCACAAGAATTAATGGATGCTTTAAATAAAGAAATTAAAGCTCATAACTTGGAATCATTAGTAAGCGTTGAAACAACTGGATGTTTTGGTTTCTGTGCTGAAGGACCAATTATTCGTGTTTTCCCAGATGATGCTTTCTATGTACGTGTTAAACCAGAGGATGCTCAACGTATTGTTGAAGAACATTTAATTGCTGGTAAGATAATTGATGATTTACTATATTTAAATCCAGAAACACAAGAAAGAATTTTAAAGATGGAAGATATTCCATTTTACAAAAAACAATTTAAGATTGCCTTACGTAATTGCGGGATTATCAATCCATTAAAAATTGATGAAACAATTGCTGGTGGTGGTTATTTAGCATTAGCTCAAGTTCTTGAAGAAAATAATCCAGAAAAAGTATGTCAAGATTTAATTAAATCAGGACTTCGTGGACGAGGAGGAGGAGGTTTTCCTACTGGTCTTAAATGGGATGCTACTCGTAAATCAGAGGCTGATCAAAAATATGTAATTTGTAATGCTGATGAGGGAGATCCAGGAGCTTTCATGGACCGTTCTATCTTAGAGGGAGATCCTCATAGTGTCTTAGAAGCGATGGCAATTTGTGGATATGCAATTGGTGCTAATAAAGGATTTATCTATATTCGTGCTGAGTATCCTTTGGCAATCTCAAGACTTGAAATTGCTATTGAACAAGCTAAAGAATTAGGTGTTCTAGGTAGTGATATTTTAGGAACAGGTTTTGATTTTGATATCGAATTAAGATATGGTGCTGGGGCTTTTGTCTGTGGTGAAGAGACAGCATTAATGCGTTCAATTGAAGGTAAGCGTGGTGAGCCATTTAATAAAATTGTCTTTCCATCAGAAAAAGGATTATGGGGTAAACCAACTTGTACTAACAATGTGGAAACATTTGCGAATATTTCACCAATAATTTTAAAGGGTCATGAATGGTTTTCAAGTATCGGTAGTGAAAAATCAAAAGGTACTAAAGTATTTGCAATGGGTGGGAAAATCAACAATGTTGGTTTAGTTGAAGTTCCAATGGGAACAACCTTACGTGAAATGATCTATGAAATTGGTGGTGGTATTCCTGATGGGCATGAATTTAAAGCTGCTCAAACTGGAGGACCATCGGGTGGAGTTATCCCTGCAAAATTCTTAGATATCCCAGTTGAATATGATTCATTACTTGAAATTGGTTCAATGATGGGTTCAGGCGGATTGATTGTTCTTGATGATACTGATTGTATGGTAAATATTGCTAAATTCTATTTAGAGTTTACTTGTGAAGAATCATGTGGTAAATGTTCACCATGTCGTATCGGAACAACTCGCTTATTAGAAATTCTTGAAAAAATTACTAGAGGTCAAGGAACAGAAGAAGACTTAATTATTTTAGAAAACTTATCTAATGTTATTAAGGATACTTCTTTGTGCGGTTTAGGAAAAACAGCTCCTAATCCTGTATTATCTACTTTAAAGTATTATCATGATGAATATGTAGCTCATGTTGTTGATAAAAAATGTCCAGCTGGAGTATGTAAAGACTTATTACAAGTTGTAATTACTGATGAGTGTATTGGATGTACAAAATGTGCGCGTATTTGTCCTGTAGATTGTATTAGTGGAAATGTTAAGGAATTACATGTTATTGATCAAACTCAATGTACTAAATGTCAAGCTTGTATTTCACAATGTCCAACAAATGCGATTGTAACTATATAGGAGGTTAACTATGTTAAATGTTTTTATAAATGGAAAAGAGTTTGAAGCTCAAGAAAATGAAACAATTTTAGAAGTTGCGACTCGTAATGGCTTTCATATTCCAACATTATGTCATTTAGATCTTCATGATATGGATTATTGTAATCATCCTGTATCATGTCGTATTTGTATGGTTGAAGTTGATAGTGGACGTGGTGCTGAACTAAAACCATCTTGTGATACTTTTGTTAGTGCTGGAATGAAAATTGAAACTGATTCAATGAAAGCTATTAATGCTAGAAGAACAGTTATGGAATTAATATTATCAAATCACCCTCAAGATTGTTTGTATTGTACAAGATCAACTAATTGTGATTTACAAACATTAGCTAATTCAATGAATATTCGCGATAATCATTTTGAAGGAAAAAGATCAAATCTAGGTAAAGATGCAACTTCAAAATCAATCGTTAAAGATTTAGATAAATGTATTTTATGTCGTCGTTGTGAATCAATTTGTGCGGAAGTGCAAACTGTTAATGTTTATTCAGCAATTCATCGTGGTTTTGAAACAGTGATTGCACCAGCATTCAATGATTCATTACAAGATACATCTTGTACATTCTGTGGTCAATGCGTTAGTGTTTGTCCTACAGGAGCTTTAACTGAAGTTAGTCATGTTGATCGTGTATGGAATAAGTTAAATGATCCAGAAAGTATTGTTATTGTCCAAACAGCACCAGCTGTTAGAGTTGCCTTAGGTGAAGAGTTTGATGGTGAGCCAGGAACAGTTTCAACTGGTAAAATGGTTAGTGCTTTAAAACGTATGGGATTCAATTATGTTTTTGATACTAACTGGGGTGCCGATTTAACAATCATGGAAGAAGCAAATGAAGTTGTAGAGAGATTAAATGGCAATGGTCGTTTACCAATTTTGACATCATGTTGTCCAGGATGGATTAAATTTATTGAACATCAATTTCCAAGTTTAATTGATGTGCCATCTACATGTAAGTCTCCACATGAAATGCAAGGTGCTATTACAAAAACTTATTTTGCGAACAAACTAGGAATTGATCCAGCAAAAATTTACATGGTTTCAGTAATGCCATGTGTAGCTAAAAAATTCGAAGCGGCTCGTGAAGAATTATCTGTTGATGGTTTAGCTGATGTTGATGCAGTTATTACAACTCGTGAGTTAGGTTCAATGATTAAGGAAGCTGGTATTAATTATTTAGGTCTTGAAGATGAAGATTTTGATCATCCACTAGGTGAGAGTACTGGTGCTGCAGCAATCTTTGGAGCAACAGGTGGTGTCTTAGAGGCTGCATTAAGAACAGCTGCTGGATGGCTTACTAATGATAGTGCACCAACATTAGATTATAAGGATGTTCGTGGACTTGAAGGCATAAAGGAAGCAACTTTAAAGATTAATGATCTTGAGTTAAAAGTTGCAGCAGCAAGTGGTTTAGGAAATACTCGTACTTTACTTGAAAAAATTGAATCAGGTGAAAATGAATACGATGTGATAGAAATAATGGCTTGCCCTGGTGGTTGTATCGCTGGTGGTGGTCAACCATATAATCATGGTAATCGTGAAATTATTAAAGCACGTATGGAATCAATTTATGAAATTGATGTAGATAAAGAAATCCGTGAATCTCATAAAAATCCAGATATTGTTAAAATATATGATGAGTACTTAAGTAAACCAGGTAGTGAAGTTGCTCATAAGTTATTACACACACATTATATTAAGCGTGACTTAATTGATAAAGATTGTTAATTAATAGAATTATTTATTTAGGAGATAGTAAATATCTCCTTTTTTTTAGTTTTAATACGCGTAGAAAAAGTGTCATCTGCTTGTATTAAGATAAAGATAATAGTATAATAAAAATACAAATAGTCAACTATATGTCACAAAGAGGGGTGATTAAAGTGCTTAAAAAAGCGTTTGTTTTTATTGTTTTTATCTTCATGATATATGTTGGGTCAATAAATGTTTTGGCAGCGGATTGTACCGGTTATGAGAAGAATTATACAAGTAATAATATTACTACTAATTATGATTGTGAGACTAAGACATTAAATATTCAATATGATAATGATTTGAAGAGTATGATAAATATTAATAGTAAAATAAATCATCAGGAGATTGCTAAATATTTGATTACTGATCATGATTTTTATCTGTTGACAGATGATAATAAAATATTTAATGCAAAGTATACTGTTGAGAGAAATACAATTAATTTACGAGGTTTTAGACAACTTAATTATTATAAAGCTAATAAATATTTAATAATTGATTTTTCTGCAAATAAATATGGTACAATTGTTTACTTTAAAACTAACAATAAGAATGTCAGTTATTATTTAAGTACCATTTCAAGTTGCTATCCACAAGCTAAAGATTGGCGTCAAGATGTTAAACAGAATTATATGTTGGGTAGTAAAAATGTTTTAATTTATAAAGAAATAAAAAATGATACTATTTATGAAGCTGCTATTAATAATAAGCAACAGTTAATTTACTTTTATTCGTTCAATGATAAAAAAGGATTGTATACTGTAAAAAAATATCGAAACAATAAATTAAATAGTTATGCTAAATATAGTAAATATAAGGATAGTTATGCAAAATATAATAGTTCTGGCACAAGAATACAACTTAATATTAAACGTTATAAAGCTTATAAAACAAAAACGTTTAAAAATTGGCGTCTTCCGCTTAAAGAAAATATTTATACTTACAATAGTGCAGAGAAACTTACAAAAAGGGTAAGTTATCGCTTTAAGAATAAATCAGCTACTAAACAGACAAGGTATAAACTTCAAGTTAGAGAATACAAAAGAAATAAGAAAGATCAATTGAAATCAAATAAATATGGTAAGGCGCATGTTTATGTCACAAAATACAACAATGGGAAAGCCCATCGTACTTACAAGGTTAAGTACAATTCTCAGGGGAAATGGGCGAATAAAACAATTGTAAAATTGAGAAAATAGGATGATTTATTAATCATTCTATTTTTTTAAAGTATGTCAAAAGTGTTTGCACAAAAAATCTACAAAAAGCGTTTGGACTATGTTATAATAATACAAAGGTCTAGAGGAGTTGTGTGATATGATAAAGACAATCAAGAAACTTTTTTCAGTTGACGAATCAGAATTAGATTTTGATGAAATTGAAATGGCTGAGGAAAAGTCAGCTCAATATGAAAAGGAACTAATAAATAATCAAAGTAATCTAAACGAAACTAATAATCTTTTTAGTACTAGTCCCTTAAAACAAGAAGATATTTTAAAGGAAACAGGCAATAAAGTCACAGAAATTAATAATGAAATAATTAGTGATGCTGATGCTTCTTTTATGAGACCAACTGATGATTTAGAAATAGTAGATAATAGTAAGAATGATATTGGCAGTTTAGAAATAACTAATTCAGCAGTGCAATTAAAGGCATTAGATGAAGCAAACAGTGATGTGATTACACACAATGTTGTTGATGCAGAACGTAAAGCAACTAAGAAATCTTTTGATTTTGCAAAAGAAATAGAAGAAGCGTATGAAAAACCATATACTGACTATAGTGAAGATGAAATTGTTTCTAAACCAATTGAAAAAACAGTAGAAAAGGTAACTGAGGAAGAACTAGTTGATAAAAATAAAAATACCGATGAATTAGTAAATAAAGATAATTATGTATTAAAAGATATTATTTCACCAATGAGAGGTGTTATTAGAAAAGAAACTAATTCAATAAAAAGAGATGAAGAAGTTAAAAAGGCGCAAATTATTAAATTGCGAGAAAATATCAAGACAACTGAACTTGATCCAGATAATGATTATAATGAAACAATTCAATTTCCTTTTACTGATACTAAAGATTTGGATGAAATTAATAATTTACCTAAAGAGGAAGCAAGAGATACTTTATCTGAAACAAGTAAATTTACTTTAATTGAAGATTCAACGGGAGAAATGCGTTTAGTAATAGATGAAGATGAATAAGAATAAGTCCATAGTGACTTTTTTTCTTAATTAATAGAGAAAGGATAATAGACATGAAGTTTTTTTTAGTGGGTATAAAAGGTAGTGGTATGGCTAGTTTGGCACAAATACTACTTGATTTTAACCATGAAGTAAGTGGTAGCGATATTGAACAACATATTTTTACTCAGGATATTTTAGAAAAAAGACAAATTTCAATTTATCCTTTTGATGAAAATAATATTAAAGAAGACATGATTATTGTTAAAGGAAATTCATTTGATGATGAACATCCTGAAATTAAAGCAGCTCATCGTTTAGGGCTAAAAATTTATAGTTATGTTGAGATGTTACGTCTTCTAATTGCTGATTATTATTCAATTTGTATTGCTGGAACACATGGAAAGACAACAACAACGGGTTTAGTTAAAACAATTTTGGAAGGCAAAGAAGCAACAGGTTATTTAATTGGTGATGGTCATGGTGAAATGAATCCACAAGCGCTTAACTTTGTAGTTGAATCTTGTGAGTATAAAGATAACTATTTAAATTACTTTCCTGATGTGGCCTTAATTAACAATATTGAATTAGATCATGTTGATTATTTTAAGTCATTGGAGCAGTATATTGCCTCATTTGATAAGTTTGCAAAGCAAAGTAAACAATATGTTGTTATTAATGGTGATGATAGTAATTGTCAAAAGCTTACTAAAACAGAAAAGAATTATTATTTTGGTTTAGAGGATCATAATAATTTTCAAGCTAAAAATATTCTCTATAGTCAAAATGGTATTGAATTTGATTTATATAGTGATTTTTATCAGGATAGTAAAGAGTATTGTTATCATTTTAAATTAAATTTATTTGGCCAACATATGCTATATAATTCTCTAGCTGCTATTGCCATCTACTCTTTGAAAAAGATTGATAGTGATTTTAGTTATATGGAAGCAATGCTCAATAAATTTCAAGGTGTTGCGCGACGATTTGAGGAGATTAAGCAAGGAAGTAATATTTTTATTGATGACTATGCTCATCATCCAACAGCTATTGATTTAATGATTGATACGGTAAAACAAAAATATCCTAATAAGAAAATAGTTGCTTTTTTCAAACCAGATCGCTATTCACGTATTTATGAATTTGGACAAGAAATTGCTAAAGCATTACAAAAAGCGGATGAAGTTTATCTTTTTGAGTTTCCTAGTACTTCCCAAAAAGAAGAGGGAATCGATATAGATATGAGTTATGTTTTACAATATCTTGAAAAAGGTAAAATTATTAATGAAGATTTAATGAGTGCAAGACTTTTTATTGATTATCAAGATACTGTTTTCTTAATGATGTCTAGTAAAAATGTTTATGATTTTAGAGAATTATTAATAGCTAATCTAAAAGATTAGTTATTGCTTGAAAAAGAGCACTTTGGTATAATTAAAAAAAGGAGTTGTGAAAATGGAGTTTTTAAGAATACTTAGTTATTTACTTATTTATATTTGTTTGCCGGCAGTGGGAATAGCTACGCTTGTCTATTTTATTATGTTGCTTAAACAAATGACAGGAACAATGAAAAAGGTAGATTCTTTAGCAGATAATGTTGAGCACAAATTAGAGCTGCTCGAAGGACCAATTGATACAATTGTAAATGTTCATGAAAACTATTTACGTGCTGTTAGTTCAGTAGGGGCAGCACTTAGTGCTGTAACGATGTTTGTTAATAGAAAAAATAAGAAAAAGGAGAAGAAATAAGATGAAAGCAAAACACATAGGATTATTTGGACTTGGTTTAATTGCAGGAGTATTACTAGCTCCTAAAAAAGGTAGTGAATCATATCAAGATTTAAAGGAAAAGGTTAATGATTTATATTTACAAGTCAAAGAATTGAATATTGAGGATTATAAGAATAAGATTGAAGACATTAAAATTGAGGTTTCTAAATTAGATTATGATCGTTCAAAGGAAATCGTAAGTCAACAATCTACTGTTATTAAAGATAAGTTGTTAAAATTAGTAAAAGATTTACAAGAAAATAAAGATATTCAGCCAGCATTAGAGGGCGCTATCAATAAAACTGAAAAAGCAATTATTGATGTAATTGACTATATAGATGAAAATGATTTAGTAGATAAAACAAAAGAACAGACAAATAAAGTAATTGAAAAATCGCAAGAATATGCTAGTGATATAAAAGAAAAGACAACTGAAATTGTTGATAAAACAAAAGAACAAACAAATAAAGTAGTTGAAAAATCACAAGAATATGCTAATGAAATTAAAGATAAAACAACTGAGATTGTTGATAAAACTAAGAAAAAAACTAAAAAAGTAGCTGATGAATCGGCTGATTATATTGATGATTTGTTTGAAGATGAAAAAGATGATTTAGAAGCAAAGAAAGTTGAAAAGAAGAAAACTGATAAAAGTAAGAAAACTAAGAGTGAGGCTTAACTTTGAAAAAGGTTACCATTTATGATGTAGCAAAAAAAGCTAATGTTTCTTTAGCAACTGTAAGCCGAGTTATAAATGATAGCTCTGCTGTTAGTTTAGCAACTAGAGAACGAGTTTTAAAGGCGATTGCTGATTTAAATTTCGTTCCTAATGCTGTCGCACAAGGCTTAGCAATGAATAAATCAACGAGTATTGCTTTAATTGTTCCTGAAGCAAGTTTTTCTTCGATATCAACAATTATCAATGGTGTTGTTGATGTTGCCCATATTTATAATTATAATGTTGTTCTCTACAGCACTAATGCTGGAGAGTTTGAAGTAGATAAGATAATGAATAATATTATTAAAAATCGCTTTAATGGTGTTATTATTCTAAATAGTGAATTGACATCAAATGCCTTAGATCAACTGGCTAAATACGGTATTCCAGTAACGATTGTCGGGACAAACATTAAGGGAAAACTTCGTTCAAGTGTTTTTGTTGATTATGAAAAGATTACTTATCAGGTTATTAAAGATTATCTAAAACAAGGAAAAGATAAAATCTTTTTTATTGATGGTGATTATAACCGATTTATTGTTGAAGAAATGTTAATTGGAATTAAGAAAGCTTATAAGGAAATAAACAAAGAATTTAATGGTCATTTGATTGTTGAAGATTCTTATGAAAAATCTTATAGTGAGCTAAAAAATCATCTTGCTAATAATCAAGCAGATCTTTACTTAGCTTCGCGAGATTCACTAGCAATCTCAGCATTAAATGCTGCCTTAGATTTAGAAATTAAAATTCCTGAAGAGCTAGAAATAATAGGCTATAATAATACAAAATATAGTTTAATGTCAAGGCCAGCCCTTTCAACAATTAATGTTCCATTATATGAAATGGGAGCAATTGCTGCTCGACAAATTACTAAGATGTTAAATAAACAAGAGATTGAAATAAAAAATCATGAAGTTAAAGCAAATTTAATTCATAGATCAAGTACAAAAGAATAAAAGAGGTGAAGAGATGAATATTATTGATGAATTAGAGTGGCGTGGCTTAATCCACAGTATTACTGATAGAGAAAAATTAGAGACGATTGTAAACATGCAGATAAAAGTTTATTTAGGTATTGATCCAACGGCTGATTCGATGCATATTGGACATTTATTACCAGTGATAATGTTGAGAAGATTTCAAGATTACGGTCATATTCCAGTGCCTTTAATGGGTGGTGGAACAGGACAAATTGGTGATCCAAGTGGACGTTCAACGGAAAGGCAGCTATTGGATTATTCAACTATTGAAAGAAATGTTAGTAAAATTCAAAAACAAGTTGAAAAAGTTTTATTAACTGATGTAGATAATGAACCATTATTTTTAAATAATAATGAGTGGGGTTCAAAAATTTCGATGTTTGAGTTTTTACGTGATTATGGGAAATTTTTTAATGTTAGCTATATGTTAGCTAAGGATATTGTAGCATCACGACTTGATACGGGAATCTCTTTTACAGAGTTTTCATACTCAATATTACAAGCTTTAGACTGGTTAAAAATGTATGAAATGTATGGTGTCAACATGCAAATAGGAGGCTCTGATCAATGGGGTAATATTACTTCAGGTTTGGAATTAATTAGAAAGAAATATCCAGAAGCAATTTGCGCAGGGCTTACGATACCTCTAGTAACTAAATCAGATGGGACAAAGTTTGGTAAAACAGCGGGAGGAGCAATTTGGCTTGATCCAGAAAAGACATCACCTTATGAGTTTTATCAGTTCTTTTTAAATACTACAGATGATGATGTAATTAATTATTTAAAGATTTTCACATTCCTAAATCAGGATGAAATAAGGGAGTTAGAAAAGGAAGTTGAAGAAAGACCACATGAGAGAAAGGCTCAAAAAGAACTAGCAAAAAATGTGACGATATTGGTTCACTCTGAAGAAGAATATCAAAGAGCACTTGAGATTTCACATGCTTTATTTTCTGGAGACATTAAAGATTTAAAGATTGATGAGATTAAAGATACATTTAAAGGGGTAAGTGAAAGCTCTATTAATGCTAGTGAAATGAATGTTGTTGATTTTTTAGTGGATACTAAAATTTGCAAATCAAAACGAGAAGCTCGTGAGTTTGTCAGTGGTAATTCGATAACTATCAATGGTGATCGTATTAATGATGTTGATTTTATTGTTAAAAAAGAAGATGCATTTAATGAAGAGATTGCAATTGTTAGAAGGGGAAAGAAGAATTATTTCAAAGTAATTTTTAATTAATTAGAGAAAGGTGAATTATTATGTTTAAGCAAGAAAATTATCAAAAGTATTTGGACATTCTTAGTGAAGAACTTGTTCCAGCATTAGGCTGTACTGAGCCAATATCAGTTGCATATGGAGCAGCAGTTGCTAGAAAGCATTTAAAGGGATTTCCAACAAAGATTAAAATTCAATCAAGTGGAAATATCATTAAAAATGCTAAGTCAGTAGTTGTTCCTAATACTGGTGGCTTAAAAGGAATGCAAGCAAGTTTATTAGCAGGAGCAGTTGGTGGTGATGCTGATAAAGGAATGGAAGTATTATCTAGTATGAGTCAAGAAGACATTGATAAAGTTAATGAATTGATGAATACTGGTTTAGTAGTAGTAGAAAAACTTAACACAACGCATCCATTACATACTATTACTTATGTCAGTGATGGTATCGACGAAGTTGAAGTCGAAATTCTAGATTTTCATGATAACATCATTAGAATTACAGTAAATGGTAAAGATGTTTTAAAAATTGATGATAAAAAAGCTGGTGATGATCAATATACAGATCGTTCTATCTTAAGTATTGACCAAATCTTAGATTTTATTGAAGTTGCTAAACTTGAGGATTATCAAGACTTACTTGAATTGCAAATTGCAAATAATACAGCTGTTTGTGAAGAAGGTTTAAAAAATGATTACGGAATGAATATTGGCCGTAATATTATTGAAACTGGTGGTGGTTCACTAGAAAGTTTAATTAAAGGAACTTCAGCTGCTGGAAGTGATGCACGAATGGGTGGTTCAGCAATGCCAGTTGTTACTAATGTAGGTAGTGGAAACAATGGTATTTGTGGTACTATTCCAACTGTTATTTATGCTCGTGAAAAAGGCTATTCACATGAAAAAATGTTAAAAGCATTATTGTTAGCAGATCTTGTCACAATTCATGTTAAAACAGGGATTGGCCGCTTATCATGTTTTTGTGGAGTAGTTATTGCTTCTTCAGGATCAGCAGCAGCTATTTGTTATTTGGATGATTGTTCACGTGAACAAATTAAAATGGCGATCACAAATGTTTTAGGTGATGTTTCAGGAATGATTTGTGATGGAGCTAAAGAGTCTTGTCCAGCTAAAATTGCTACAGCAGTTGATTCAGCTTTAAGAAGTGTAAATCTTGCTAAAGAAAATAAAGTCTTTGCACAAGGCTGTGGAATTGTTGATGGTGATGTTGAGGCAACAATTAAAAATGTCGGAACACTTGCTAGTGTTGGTATGAAAGAAACTGACTCAGTAATCTTAGACATTATGACAAATATAGAAAACTAAAAGTAACAATTATGTTACTTTTTTTAAAAGGAGTTAATGATGAAAAAATATGGTCTTATTGGGAAAAAATTAACCTATTCATACTCGTTAATAATTCATAATTATTTACTTAAGCACCACAACATATCAGCTTCTTATGACTTAGTTGAAGTGGATAGTATTTCCTATGAATTATTAAATAGTTATGATGGTTTAAATATCACAATTCCTTTTAAAGAAGAGGTTAAGCAATATCTTAATAACAAGCTTGTTTTACCCTGCAATACTATAAAGAAAAATAATAATAAACTATTTGGTTTTAACACTGATCAATATGGTTTTAAATATCTTTTAAAAAATAGTGAAGACTTAACAATTAATAAAGTTGTTATTTTGGGAAGTGGAGCAAGTGCAAAAATGATTCAATCACTGTTGCCTAATAAAGATATAATAGTAATTTCACGTAATGATAGTTATTATAATTATGATAACATTACAGAGTTTGATGGTGATTTACTTATTAATACGACACCTATAGGGATGAGTGAATATCTTAGTCCATTACCAGAAACTTGCTTAAAAAAATATCAGGCTGTTATTGATTTAAATTATAATCCATTGAATTCAAAATTGGCTTTAGATTGTAAGAAAATAGGACTTAACTTTATTAATGGTTTAGATATGTTGATTATTCAAGCTATTAAATCATTTGAAATTTGGCATGATATCAAAGTTGCTTATACTTTGAAAAAGGCTATCTATCAAGAAGTTTTAAAAAGATCACAGAAAAAGATTGCTTTGATTGGTTTATCTTTAAGCGGTAAAACAACAATTGTAAAGAAGTTTAATGGTCTTGATTTAGATGAGGAAATTAGCTTACATTATCAAGAGTCTATTGCAACAATGATTGAAAATAACACCTTTAGAAAAAGAGAACAAGATACCTTAAAAAAACTAGTTAATAATGATGTTAGATTATTAGCTTGTGGTGGAGGAATTGTCTTAGATCATGAAAATATGATAATCTTAAAAGACTATCTAATTATTTATTTAAAGAGTGATTATCAAAGTTTAGCAGCAAGGTTAAACAAGGAAAAGCGACCATTACTGCAAAATGAAAAGCAATTAAAACAAATGGTTAAAGATAGAACTTTTTTATATGAAAGATATGCAAATTTAACTTTAACGAGTCAGGAATTGGAGGTTTTTCTAAGTGAAATTAGCTATAGTTAATGGCGCAAATTTAAATATGTTATCTTATCGTGAAACAGAACATTATGGTAGTTTAACATACGATGATTTAATAAATAAAATTAAAGACAACTTACCTGATATTTTTACTTATGTTGATTTCTTTCAATCAAATATTGAAGGTGAAATTATCAATTATCTTCATAAAATAACTAGAGAGGATTACGATGCTTTAATAATCAATCCAGGTGCTTATGCCCATTATAGTTATGCTATTTATGATGCCTTATTAATCTTTAAAGGTTATAAAATAGAAGTTCATCTTTCAGATATTTATCAGCGTGATGACTTTAGAAAAAAATTAGTTACAGCACCGGCATGTAATGAGATAATTAGTGGGCAAGGGGTAAACTCATATTTATTAGCACTTGCTAGTCTAGTGGATATTTATTCATAATTTCCAGGGTAATTATCTTGGTTATCATTATTGAATATGGTATAATTAAAGCGGTGATAAACTGTGGCAAAGAGACGTAAAAACAGCAAATATAGCGCTATTATTCTAGTGATTGTTACTATTATAATAGCTTTTGAATTTTATCAAGAAAATTTTGGACAGCCAAAGATTAAGGCTGATAATCAAATAGAATTAATTTCCTGTGTTGATGGTGATACAGCTACTTTTAGTAAAATTGGGAAAACAAGATTTTTATTTATTGATACTCCAGAAAGTACAACAAAAGTTGAACCATATGGTAAGAAAGCAGCTTATTTTACTTGTGATAAGTTAAAAAATGCTAAACAGATTGTTTATGAGTTTGATGGTCCAGAGAAAGATCGTTATGATCGTAGCTTAGCATGGATTTTTGTTGATGGTGAATTATTACAGGAATTGATAGCAAAAGAGGGCTATGTAAAAAAATATTATGATTATAAAGCTAATTATAAATATGAAAATAGAATTAGAAATAATCTTAATGATAAATATCATATTTTTGAGGGTGAATAGAAATGTTAAAAAAATTTATTAGAGAATATCGTCCATATTTGAAGATGTTTCTTTTAGTATTATCTTCATCGATTACGATTTCATTAATTGATTTATTCATTCCTTTTTTAACAAGTACTTTAATTAATGATGGGATTGGTGCTCGACAAGAAGGTTTGTTTATGAAAATTGCTATTTTTATGGTAGCTATTTATATAATTAGAGTTGCCTTAACATATTTTGTAACTCTTAAAGGTCATATGGTAGGTGTTTCAATTGAATTTTCAATGCGACGTAAGCTATTTGATAAAATAACATCATTACCTCTAAAGTTCTTTGATAATAACTCTGTTGGACGTTTAATGGCTCGTATAACTAATGATTTAAATGAAATATCAGAAGTTGCCCATCATGGACCAGAGGATCTTGCAATGGTTATTATTATCGTAATTGGTTCTGGAATAATGATGTTTAATATGAATGTTACCTTAGCTTTAGTAATTGTTATCTTAATACCGCTTATTATTGTTATTAATGAATTCTCACGCAAGAAATTCTTTGCTACAAATCTTGATTTAAAAGTTAAATTATCTGATATTAACTCACAAGCTAATGATACATTTAGTGGAATTAGACAAGTTAAAGCTTTTGCAAATGAGGAATTTGAGTTAGATAAGTTTGATGAAAATAATGATCGCTTCTATTATTCAAAAGAAGCATCATATCGTGTTATGGCACGTTATTTCGCTTCATTAAAAGGATATTTTGGTTTAATGAGTTTGGTAGTTATTATTCTAGGTGGTTATTTAGTAGCAAATAATAAGATGAACGTTGGCGAGCTAACGGCTTTTATTATGTATGTTAACCTATTTCAAGAACCAGTTAATAAATTCGCAAATTTTATTACTGAATACAACAAGGCTGCTAGTGGTTTTTCACGTTATCTTGAAATTATGGAATTACCGGTGCAACAGGAAAGCAAAAATGCACGTGATATAAGTGAAGTAGTGGGAAGAATAGAATTTAGAAATGTTTGGTTTCGTTATGATGAAGAAAGTGACTATGTCTTAAAAGATTTTAGTCTAACAATTAATCCAGGTGAGACTTTAGCGTTAGTAGGAGAATCTGGAGCCGGTAAATCAACAATTTGTAATTTAATTAATCGTTATTATGAAATTGAAAAGGGAAAAATTTTAATTGATGGTATCAATATCACTGAGTTTACTTTAGCGTCCTTAAGACATCATATTGGTTTAGTCTCGCAAGATGTCTTTATTTTCTCGGGTTCATTATATGATAATATCATCTATGGTGATTTAACAAAATCAAATAATGAAGTCATTAAAGCTTGTGAGAATGCACAACTAGAAAGCTTGGTAGCTGAGTTACCAAATGGTTATGATAGTAATATAGGTGAGCGAGGAGTAAAACTTTCTGGTGGTCAAAAGCAACGTTTATCATTAGCACGTGTCTTCTTAAAGGATCCTTCAATTATGGTCTTAGATGAAGCTACAAGTGCTCTTGATAATAAAACAGAGCGTGAAATTCAAACTGTCTTAGAAAAGTTAAGTAAGAATCGTACTAATATTGTAGTGGCCCATCGCCTATCGACAATTGAGAATGCTGATAAAATTGTTGTAGTTTCAAAGGATGGTATTGAAGAAGTAGGAACTCATACAGAATTAATGGATAAAAAAGGTCATTATTATAAATTGCATAGTGCATCTTTAAAAATTTAAGATGCACTATAGATTGAGTTAAAGTGCCTAATAATAGCTAATTTTTCATAAAAAAGGCGCTAAGATATTGACTGTTTTTGTAAGTCGTGGTATTATAATAAAGCGTTGAAGTTTTAAGGGCCTGTAGCTCAGTTGGTTAGAGCACACGACTGATAATCGTGAGGTCGGAAGTTCGAGTCTTCTCAGGCCCACCATTTTTTAAATATCAGCGTATCTTAAGGGCCTGTAGCTCAGTTGGTTAGAGCACACGACTGATAATCGTGA
>JAJDGJ010000012.1 GCA_030265585.1 Erysipelotrichaceae bacterium OttesenSCG-928-M19
CTTTATCTAGAGCAAAGTTTGCTTTTCCAGTATCAATTTCTTCAGTTACTTCATCATCACCTAGAGTTACTGTATTAGCAATCGATTTAACTGTAGCAGTATCTAAATCAGCTTTTATTTCAACACTAAATGTTAGTGTTAGTTTTTCACCAACATCAATTTTTGAATATGTTAGACCAGCAATTAACTTATCTAAGCCGATAACTTCCTCTTTTTCAGTATCTAAATTACTTGTAATCGTTACTGAAATATTCGCTGGAGTATCACCGTTATTGATATATGGTAATACTGTATCTAATGTATCTTGAATTGTTGCGTTATTTGCAATTACATCTCCAGTGTTTTCTGCAATTATTGTATATGTTAACGTTTCACCTGGACTAGCTTTTTCATCACCATTAGCATCGACAGCTTCTTTAGTAATTGTATATGTTGGTTTTCCAGTTTCAATAGTTGTTTCATCACCATCTTTACCAACTGTTACACTATTTTCAATCGCTGTAACTGCCTCAGTATTTAAATCATCTTTAACAGTTAAATTAAATGTTAAGCTAATTTCTTCACCAATAATAATATCAAATGCTTTTCCTGCTACTAATTCACTTAGTTTAAATGTTGTAACATTAGCTGCATTTGTACTAGTTACAGTAACATCAACATTTGCTGGATCTTCTTTAACATTACCTAATACTGTGCTTAGCGTATCTTTAATAATTGCATCAGTAGCAATTGCTTCACTAGTATTAGTTGCTGTAATTGTATATGTTAACACTTCTCCTGGTGATGCTTTCTTATCACCATTCGCATCTTCTACTTCTTTAACAACAGTGAATGATGGATCAACAACATCAACCGTTTTTTCTACATCTTCACCATCAACAACAGCAATATTTGTAATTCCTGTTACTGTTTTTGTGTCTAAATCATCTTTTACTGTTACTGTAAACTCAATTGTAATAACTTCATTTACATCAACATCATATGTTAAACCAGCAATTAAATCAGCTAATTTTTTCGTTGTATCATTTTTACTTTCATCTGTATTACTAGTAACTGTGATACCCACATCGCTAGTCTTAATATGTTTTAATACTTCACTCATACTATCTTGAACAGCAATACCTTTAGCATCAATTGTTCCAGTATTAGAAATAGTTAATGTATATGTTAAGTCTTCACCTGAAGAAGCTTTTCCATCTCCATTAGCATCAACAACATCTTTACTAGCGTTTACGCCTGGTTTAGATGTAATAATTGTATTTGTGATTTCTTCATCACCTACAGTTACCGTATTCGCAATTTGCGTAACTGTCTTAACATTTAAGTCATCTTTTACTGTTACAACAAATTCTAATTTAATTTCTTCTTGAGCAATAATATCATATGCTTTACCAGCAATTAAATCAGCTAAAGTAATAGTTCCACTATTATTTTCATTAGTACTTGTTACCACAACACTAACATCAGCTGGATCTTCTTTAATATTACTAAGAACATTTGTCATTTCATCTTTAATTACTGATTGAACTGAATTTGCACTTCCAGTATTAGTTGCAGTAATAATATACTTTAACTCTTCTCCTGGTGATGCAAATGTATCATTATTTTCGTCTTCAACATCTTTAGTTACCGTGAAGTCTACTTCTCCAACAGGAATTTCTGTTTCACCTTCACCATTTTTACCAGCCGTTACAATATTCTTTAATACAGTTCCATCTTCTAATCCTAAATCATCAATTAGAGTTACTGTAAATACTAATGTAATTTCTTCTCCTGCAACAATATCATAAGTAAGTCCTGACATTAACTCACTTAATGTTTTGTTACCATTTTTAGCAGTGTCTTTATTACTTTCCACTGTTACTGTTACATTTCCATCTTTAATATAATCTTTAATTTGTGCAAGATCATCTTTGATTATTGCATCAGTTGCTGTTGCTGTACCATTGTTTGTTGCAACAATAGTATATGTTAATTCTTCACCTGATGATGCTTTTTTATCGTCGTTTGCATCGGCAACAGTCTTAACAATATCAAAGTCTTCTTCACCAGTCTCAACTTCAACTGTTTTTTCTTCTTGTCCGACTTTAACAGTGTTGCTAATTACTGTAACTTCGCTAACATTTAAATCATCTTTTAAAACAACATCAAACGTAATATTAATTGTTTCTTCAACTACTAAATTGAAATCTAAACCTGCAATTAATTCATCTAAAGTTGTTGTAACATTTTTAGTGCTATCTTTATCACTTGTTATTGTTACTTCAATGTTTTCTGGTGTTGTACCATTTTCAATATATGGTAAAACGTTATCTAAAGTATCTTTAACAATTGAAACTGAAGGTGCACTACCAACGTTTTTAACAACGATTTCATAACTTAATGTTTCACCTGGAGCTGCTTTTTTATCATCATTAGCTTCAGTTACTGTTTTATCTACTGATACTTGCGCATTTCCGTATACGAAAGTAATATCTACATCATCAGTTGGTGTAAACACTAAATTTCCATTTTCTTCTAAAGGATAAATTGTTTCAGGATCATCAGTGTAGTATCCGATAACAACTAAATCTCCCACTTCTTGTGGAGGTGTTCTTGTGATTTCAATATCTTTCTTTACAAGTTCATTTCCACCTGGCATTTCAAAGCCATCTAAAGAAACACCTGGTTTACCATATTCTTCTCCATCATAAGTAATATTTGCCCAGTTTTCCATATTTCTCTCATAATAGAAAGTATGTAAATATTCCATATGATCTTTTTCAGATAATGTTAATTCTACTGACTCCTCTTGTGGAGTAATGAAATTCCAATATTTATTATCTGTTGGTAATTCATCGTATTTTGAAATAGTTATCTTATCATAACCAAAAGTTGGCTCTTCAATAACATTACCATTAACATCTAAAGGTATACCATATTCAGTTGCTGTATCTCCAGCAATCGCTTCTTTAACAATATTATCATTTGTTGCTTCATATAATTGTTCTACAACATCATTTTCTAATTCTGCAATACCTTCATGTTTTGCATTAGATGGTGTATAGAAGTTATCTGCAACATATGCTTTAAATGTATCAGTTATTTTTCCATAAGCATTATCTTGTGTGTATACGAAAATTCTACAGTTTTCTGTTAGTGAGATATCTGTTGTCCATGTAGCACCTGTATCGCCACCATCAACTGTTTCATCTAGTAAATCACCTTTTGTATAAGCTTCATTCGCATATAATTCATTGAATTTTTCTAATGTAATCTCATCATCCGCAATATTAAAATCAGGATTTGTTTTATCGTAAGGAACGATTACATATTTAACATCTCTTAACTCAGAAGAGAATTTAATATTCATATCTTTATCTTCATAAGCTTCAGGTAATACCGCATCAATTGTTATTTTGTCTTCTTGTGTATTATCTTCAGTTTTATAGATTTTTGTAGTGCTCTTTGAAATGTTTAATTCAATAGGCGTTACCATTGGTACCCCTCTCATGAACATAATTTCATGAGCATACATATTATAAAGACCTTCACCTTCTCTTAGGTTACCAGTATTACTGTCATAAATACTATTATCCCATCCCCAAGCTACAGCACCTGCTCCATCTAGAGATGTTTTATATAAGTTTCCATTTGAATCAATAAATAATGTTGATGATTGGAAAGTATGAATGTCTACCATATATGGTGTGTCTCTTAAATCAGTTCCATCCCATGTACGATTTTCTAAATCATTTGCAAGCCCAATCCATGGCTTTTCTTTTTCTTTAATTGCTGGAAGACTAGTCTCTTCAGTTACACCTGCTGGTAAATCAGTTTTTGTACGTTGATCAACAATCCACTTACCATCATAACTATCATCTGCAATATAGAAGTTACCACTAATTGTAGGTTGAGCATCTGTTCCACCATCACGTCTTACAACATAAATTAATCTATTTCCTTCTTCATCTACTGGGTAAACATATGCATGCGCATCTGCTTGTGTAGCAGGTAAAACTGTGTCTGAGTAAATCGGTATATCTTTTGGTTCACCAACAGTTTCCATGTATTTTTTATCATAAATAGTTGGATGACGACCATTTAATAAATCAGAGAAGTTACCCCATTGTGTGTAAGCTTGAATTATATAGTTATTATGTGTCAATTCAGTTCCATAGTTTGGACGATTTGAAAAGACTGGTGCTTTCACCGATTTAATATTTGCTTGTGTATTCCCATCTCCAAGTTGTAATGGTTGCATTGTTGCTTTTGTTCTAATTTCAACATGTTTACCATAAACATCTGGATTTGGCGCCGTTGCTCCAGGAATATGTGATGGGAACATTCCACCATCTGTACCAAATGAATAGAAAGTATTTGATCCCCAACTCCAAATACGACCATGTTGGTCGATTGCATAATTCGTATATTTACCAGATACAACTTTTGTCCACTCTGGCGTATAACCATATGGGTTACTATCTAAATCAATTTCAACTAATTTAGGAGAGTTTACAATTTCAGATTGGTGAGAAGCTCTATAAAGACGTCCCCACTCATACATTTCTCCATCTTCAGTTAAAACTAAACTTGACTCTGATGATGCAGAAATTTGAACAACTTTTTTGTTGTTATTAGTAAAGAACTCCATCTCTTTTGGTAAATATTGAGTTACAGCATCACCATGACCTAATCTACCATCTGTTCCCCAACCAGTATTATATACTTTACCATCTTCACTTAAAAATAACATATGATGAAGACCAACTGAGTAATCCACAATATTTAATCCATCAAGTTCTGTTATTTTTCTAGGACTTGTAATTGGTTGTGGATGTACTGTTCCAGTAGGTTGAGGTATTTTACCTAAATCTGACCATCCCCAAGCATAGATTTCTCCATCTTCTGTCATAATATATGTCGTCGAACCTGCTTCAGGTCCAGTATCAACACTTTTAACTTTTTTGCCTTCTAAGCCAGGCACAACAATAGGAACAGGGTTATTTACACGTGTTGTTCCATCACCCATTTGTCCTGTTAATCCATAACCCCATGCATATAGAACACCTTTGTCATCAATCGCATAACTAGTAACATATCCACCTTCGATTGCTACTACATTAATATTATTATCAACAAAGTATGGGATTCTTTTCATTCCACCATTAAATGATTTACCACCAGGGGCAATGTTAATTGGCTCTTTAAAGCTATCATCACCTAGTAAACCATAATGGTTATAACCCCATGTCCAGACTTTCCCATTACTATCTAGCGTTAAACCAGAAAGATGGTTAGTTTTCGCACCTACGAATTTTACTGCTGATACTTGCCCATAAGATGGCGCATCACCTGCAGCTGCATTAACTTGTTGGGTCGTGTTTCCAAGTCCAACAATAGCTAAAATTGCAATAACCATTGCGAAAAGTCGAACGAAATTTGCCTTAAATTTAGTCAAACCATTCATATTATTTCCTCCTTATTTTCTATATTACATAATCAAAATAATCTCTCAATAATGTCTTTGTACATTATTAGACAATCATATTGTACTATTTCAAGGAATTTGAATCAGTATTATCTCGGTGTATTCAGTAGATGTTGTGTGACTTTTGTGTTTTTTTATACACAAAAAGACGGCCAACGACATAAACTTCACAATCAAAGGACCATCTTTTACTTTTTTCTATATATTAATGATTTGACAATACTTTATCAACATCTCGATTCATTTTGTTTAAATAGATAAATACTAAGCATAACATTGCCAATGGAACTAAAAAGACCAAACAAATTATATATGATAAAGCTTTGAAAGAGCCACTAGCAAAGTAATTATCTTCACTATTTTTTACCACTACTATTTCGGAAATTGGTGTTGCTTCTTTCTCTTTTTCTATCGTGTTTTCGACAGGAATGAAACCATTTTCTTGTGGTGTCTGATTTTGAACTATTTGATAGTCTCCTGCATATTGATAAATTTGATTTCCCCTAGCGATAACTTTTTTATTGTTTTGTGCAATTACATCAACAGCAATTGTGAAATCGGTATTTTTTTCATTTTGGTATTTCTCAATAAATTCTTTCATAGTATATGTTTTACCAGCAACATTAAACTTTAAAACAAATGACTTAAAGCCATTAATACTTTTATTGTTAGTTGAAACTAGCAACTGGTTAGTATACTCTTGAAAATTCATAGCATAATAAATTTGTTCTTTGCTTAAATCTTTTCTTACTACAATTTTATTTTGTTGCACAACTTTATTTTTATATTGACTACAACAATCGTTATTTAAATTCAAATAGTTTGTTTCTAAGTTTAGATTACTAATTTTTTTAGGTAATTTAGGTAAATAAATCAATTGATTATTACTTAAATTTAAAGTTTTTAAACTGGTTAACTTACTAATATCATCAAATGAAGTAAGCGCATTATACGATAAATCTACATATTTTAGTTTTGAATGCTTTGCTAGGGTCTTAATTACATAAATATTATTACCACTAACATCCAAATGCTCAAGGTTAGTTAGCTTACTTAACGGTGCTATACTCGTTAGTTGATTATTTCTTAAAACGATAGTTTTTAATTTAGTAAGCTTACTTATATCATTATCAAGCTTCTTAATACTAGTATTACTTAAATCTAAATATTCTAATTGTTTATTATTGTATATTTCTTTTGGAATAGTCTTTAAACTAACATTTTTTATCGTTATACTTTGATACTTAGTATTCTTTAATTGAGCTTGATCAAAGGTATCACTTGTGCCATCTATGACAAGTATTTCACTTTGTTGGGCTGCATTAAGTGGGTTTATTGACAGCACGAAAAATAATAGTATCAATACTTTAACTACTTTTTTCATATGCCTCACCTTTCTTTTGTTTAATATGTTTTATTAAATCTTAAGATAACACCATTTTTTACATTGCCAAATTCAATCTCGCCTTGTAAACTACTTGCAAGATATTTAATAGTAAACAACCCTGTCCCTAAACCTTCTTTACTATCTGAAATTCGATAGAATAGCTTAAACACATTATCTAATTGTTGTTGTGTTAATTGTTGAGCATCATTATAAAAACTTAGAATAAGTTTATTACCTTCTGCATAACAAGCTATTTCAACCTCAGCATTCTCTTTTGCATAACTGACAATATTTGACATAGCATTGTGAATTAGTTGCTTATACTGTAATTTGTGATCATAAATGAATAGTTTTTCATCAACATTAAAATCAACAAACAAATTCTTTTCTTTAAAGTTAAGTTTATAAGAATCATAAATATTAAATAATAACTCAATTAAATCAAACTTCTCTTTTTCTATTTTTACATTATCACTTTGAAAAACAACACGAGAGATGTCATTTATTTCTTCAATTGTTAAATCAACTTTATTATCTATCTCTTGTTTATTAACAACATCATCTAACAGCAAATACTTTATTGTCACCAACGGTGCTTTTAAATTATGAGTTAGTGATGCCACTAAACGATTCTGATATGATAATCTTTCATTTTGATATTGTAACTGGCTTTCTAAGTTAGTATATTTATAACCTGTCTCTTTTATTAGTACATCAAGATCATGACTAAACTCGGCAATATTTCTGTTAAGAGCACTATATTCATCAACAGTGCCACGGGCTTGTATTTCATCTAGTTTAAATTCACTTAATTTATTAATATTATTTTTCAATTCTCTTAGTGGTTGCAGAAACTTAAATAAGAGGATTGCTAATAAAACAGTGATTAGACAGACAATTACAAAAATTGCAAATGATATTTTTTGAACATTAGCATCAAATACTTCCTGTGGTAATACATTATACATTAACCACCAGACTTCATATTTCTCGTCCTCTACACTAAGAGTATATTTTTCCTCATATGTTATCGCACTCTTGTTAACATTCATATCTTTAATTGAGGCATATACTGTTTTACCATCACTTATTTTTCTAATATTTATTTCAATACTATACTCTTCAAGTAAATTATCTATTTTAGTATAATCACCAGCTAAAAACTCAGTTGTTATTGCATCTTTTATTTGTGCTGCCTCAACTGTTTTATTGTTTGTATAGTCCTTGGGAATATTATTTATTTCAACTGCTATTAAAATACTTGCTACTATTGTAAATAATAAGCCAACAGCTAAAATAATTCTCCAAATTTTAGTTATTTTATTATTCATGCCAACGATATCCTACGCTACGTATCGAGACAATTGCTGATATATCAAGTTTCTTTCTTAAGTTCTTAATATGTGAATCAATATTTCTTAAATCAATATCAGCAGACTCTAATGATGTATGCCAAATATTTTCATAAATATCTCTTCGCGATAAAAGAACATTTTTGTTTTCTAGAAACAACTTTAATAAATCAAATTCTAATTTTGTAAGACTCACCATTTCACCATTCTTTGTTGTAACGCGATCTTTAACATTTAAAGTTATTTTCTCTAATTCACTTGATAACTGTGATACAAAATGTCTATGATGATTTTCATTTATCAATCTTTTCAAACGTGCAACTAAAATCTCAAATGACGTTTCTTTTCTTATATAATCATCAGCTCCTGTTTTTAATGCTTGCAATTCATCAAACTGATCTTTTGAACAGGTGAAAAGAGCTACTTTTATAGCAGGATTATGTTTTTTAACCATTTCAACAACTTGATTCCCATTTAACTTTTCAAGATTTAAATCAGTTAACACCAAATCATAGTCCTTTTCCTTTATCATATTTAAGGCTGCAATGCTGTCATCGACAATATCTACTTCGAAATCAGCTTTTTCTAAATATTTTTTTATTAAATCCGCAAATTGAAAATCATCTTCTATATACAACATTCTCGCATTTTTCATAAACAAACACCCCATTATTCTCAATTTCTTCATATTATTCACACACAGCTCTTATTATAAATAATATCAAAGTATATAAACACAGTCAACCTGTATAAAGTGGTTATTGCGTGTAGATTATGAATTTTTAAGCTTCTTATCATCATTATTGTGTAAAAATATTTTTTAAAAAAACAAAAACTACATATAAACTTATATGCATAACCAGATATTATATTAGTAAGAGTTATTACTATTATTATAGCATATTATTATTTATGGTATAATTTTTTGCTCTGATATTCAGGTTCACATGTTAGGTTAACTTTAAGTTTACGAAATACATTCTTGTCGACCTCGCTTAAAATAACACTACTATGTGCCTCACAGTGTTTTAGCTTTGATAACTGTTCCATTGCTAGGTGTGAGATTGGATTAGTCGTAGCCGATATCGATAATGCTATTAGTACTTCATCAGTATGAAGACGAGGATTACTATTACCTAAATTATCAGTTTTAAGTTTTTGAATCGGTTCAATAATCGATGGTGAAATTAGTGGAATACCATCGTCAATTTTCCCTAAAACTTTCAAGGCATTTAGAATAGCCGCAGAAGCAGCACCTAATAATGATGTTGTCTTTCCAGTCACAATCTCTCCATTTTCTAATTCAATAGCAAAAGCTGGTGCTTGTGTTTCGGTTGCTTTATCTTTAGCAACTGCTACACATTTTCGATCAGCAACACTAACATTTGCTTGTGACATAATGATTTCTATCTTTTCTACATCACTTTCAGCAATCAAGTTTTTCTTCAAATCTTCCAACGCTAAAAAGTAGCGTCTTATGATTTCTTTATTACTAGCCTCAATAGCTACATCATTATCAATAATGGCATAACCAGCCATATTTACTCCCATATCAGTCGGTGATTTATATGGCGATTCACCCGCTATTTTTTCAAACATCGCTTTTAAAACAGGAAAGATTTCCACATCACGATTATAATTTACAGTAGTAATACCATAAGCCTCTAAGTGAAAAGGATCGATCATATTAATATCATTTAAATCAGCTGTTGCTGCTTCATAAGCTAAGTTAACTGGATGTTTTAAAGCTAAGTTCCAAATTGGGAAGGTTTCGTATTTAGCATACCCTGCTTTAATTCCTCTTTTATATTCATGATAAAGTTGCGATAAACAAGTTGCCATTTTACCTGAGCCAGGACCAGGTGCAGTCACAACAACAAGTGGCTTGATTGTTTCAATATAATCATTTTTACCAAAACCTTCATCGCTAACAATATGAGCAATATTACTTGGGTAACCTGTGATTGGATAATGATAGTGAACTTTAATGCCCAAATTATTTAAATGATTACAGAAATTATCAACTGATGGCTGATTGTTATAATGAGTAATAACAACACTACCAACATAAAGATCACAAGCTCTAAAAGCATCAATTAATCTTAACGTATCATCATCATAAGTAATTCCTAGATCAGATCTTACTTTACTTTTTTCAACATCATTAGCATTTAAAGCAATAACTATTTCTATTTGTTCCTTTAAGGTTAATAACATTCTTAATTTACTATCAGGTAAAAACCCAGGCAAGACACGTGAAGCATGATAGTCATCAAAAAGTTTCCCTCCAAATTCAAGATATAATTTATTATCAAACTTAGAGATTCTTTCTAAAATATGTTTTGATTGTAATTCCAAATATAAATTATTATCAAATGCTAACTTTCTCATTAATTATTCATCCTTCCACAAGTTTATTTCCAAATAATTATAACATATTTAAAGCCAAATTAATAATATACTATCTATTTTTTTCTAATATGATAAAATATAAAAAAAGGAGGAATCAAGATGAATCCCATAAAATTTGCTTTTATTTTAACTGGTGGACAAAAACATCCTTTACCAGAATACTTACAGTTTGATAATCCTAATAACACGACTAAAATATGTGGTGTTGATTCAATTGAAACAGCCTGCCAAGTTGCTAAAGAGCTCGCTGATGATGGCTATAATTTAATTGAATTATGTGGTGATTTTCAAGCAGAAGGTGCTCAAAAAGTTATTGATGCTGTTGCAGGTAAAGCTAAAGTAGGTTATATTATTTATCCATAAAAAAAAGCCCGAAGGCTTTTTTCTTATTCAAAAATTTCAGCAAGCATACATCTAACAGATCCGCCACCATAAAACTCAATTGTTTCAATAGGTGCATGTAAGATCTCAGTATCTTCTTCAATCATTCGTTTTTGTTCTTCAGTTAAAGCATTATATGCTGTATCTGACATTGCTAAAAACTCTCCATCTTTTCCTTTTAATTCTAAAGTATTACCTAAGAATAATTTAACTTGTTCTAAAGTAATTTCAATAATTTTGTTTCCTGCATCTTCTAATGATTTTCTAACCATTGCTTTTTCTGCAGCATCTTCAATTGAATCTAGACAGATAATAGCACTTTTTGAACCAATACCCATAATAACATTAGTGTGGTATACTGGCATTCCATCTTGTGATGCATGGAAAGAAACTGCTTTATGTCCAGTGTCTTGACAATATTGTTCAAATAATTCTTTGTCAGCTCTTGGTGATAAACAGCAATAAGCAACTTTAGCTTTACGGTCAATTACCATTGCTCCTGTACCTTCAAGCATTTTGTCTGCATCACGATTGCTTGAATAGTCAAATACTCTAAATAAACCTTTTTTGCTATTTTTATTTTGTGCAATTTTTTCAACTTCTGTTCTGAATTTAGCAATCTCTTCTTGTCTGTTTTGCGCAAACATTGGATAAACTGCCATAATTCCGCCTTCATGTGTACTAAACCAGTTATTTGGAAAGATACTATCTGGTGTACTTGGACTAGGTGTATCTTGAATTACATTTACTTTTACACCTTTTGCTTCTAGCATTTTTACCAAGTCATCAAATTCTTTGATTGCTTTGTTTTGAATGCTATCAACACTTTCATCACTTGTGTTTTGATAAGCATTGTTTACTGCTGTTTCCTCATTACCATAGAACTTCTCTGGTCTAATCATTACAATTTCATCTGTTGTGTGTTTGTACATTATAAAAATACCTCCATATTTGTTATAACCTAATTATAACATTCTTTTTATTTTAAGCAACCAAAAAGACAATATCTTAGGTCTTTTTTTATTATTTTAATTCAAAGTAGCAATATCTGTGACCAAAGATTGACTATCACCAATTGATATGGAAATAACTTCATCAATAAAAATAACAATCTGTTTATATTTTGTCACGAAATCTTTACTAGCAATCACATCAACATCATACATAATAAAAGCTGTTTGATTTAGTTGCTCTAAATATTCACGCTCATCTGCTTGCTTTGTTAAATAGGAAGCAAATACTGTTTTAAATAATTCACTTTCAACATCTAGTTTTTCATTTTCGTCTTTTACTTTAATATCGGCAAGAAATTCAACCCTAGAACCAACATAGATTCCATTGGCAGTATTGATGATTATCTTATTGCCTTTTAATTGTTCAATTTTTACTAACTGGGATATTGCATAAATTAAATCTGTTTTTGTTTGCATTATATCAACTTCTTTCTTTGCCATTTATTCTAACATCAATAAGTTTTTGATACAAATAAATTGTAAATATAAGTGACAATGTTATAATAAAGATGAGGTGATTTGATGAAACCACAACTAACAAAAAATGATATTAAAGCTTTATTAGCTTTTCAAAAGGCAGAAATAACTGACCATACTATTTATCTTAGACTTGCGAAAAGAGAAAAAGATTCTAAGAATAAAAAGATTTTAGAAAAGATTGCTAGTGATGAAAAAGACCACTATAATATTTGGAAAAACTACACTAATGTTGAAGTTAAACCAAATAAACTTAAAATACTTTGGTATACCTTAACTAGTTATTTAATGGGTTATACTTTTACAATTAAAACGATGGAGAAAAATGAATATACAGGTTCAAAAGCTATGCGTGATATTAAGATGAATATCCCAGAAATAAATGCAATTATCAAACAAGAGGATGAACATGAAGAATTACTAATTGAAATGTTAGATGAGGAACGCTTACAATATATTGGCTCAATTGTTTTAGGCTTAAATGATGCTTTAGTAGAGTTAACAGGAACAATTGCTGGACTTACTTTAGCTTTTGCGAATACAAGCATGATCGCTCTTTCTGGTATCATTACCGGCATTTCAGCAACCTTATCAATGGCTGCTTCTAACTATTTAGCTGAGCGTGCTAACAATAATCCTAAAGCTTTAAAATCTAGTCTTTATACCGGAGTAGCATATTTAATCACAGTAGCACTTTTAGTTATACCTTATTTAGCCTTACCTAATCAAATGTATTTTCAGGCTTTAGCTATTATGATTACTGTTGTAATTCTTGTGATTTTCTTTTTTAATTACTATGTTTCAATCACTAAAAATTTACCTTTTAAAAAACAATTTTTAGAGATGGCCATCATTAGTTTATCAGTAGCCGCATTATCGTTTGTCATTGGAATATGTGCCAAAATGTTTTTAGGTATTGATGTTTAAATAACTATCTAACTAAAGTAATAATATTAACAACTAACAAATTTTAGCTAAAATTAAAAAGCTTTGAGTATAATATGATTTATTCATATTAAAAAACTTAAAGCTTCTTTATTAATTATAACTACAATACACCCTATTATTGATCAAAAATTGCTTGTGCTAAATCTAAGATGTTTAATAAATCTTCTTTTCTTAAGGATTCTTTATACACAAATTTTCTTGCTTTAGGATCAATAGATTTAAGATGATCTAACATTACTTTTCCAGTTATTACATAATCTGTTAACTCATAATATAAGGGATAGACTCTTTTTGTATTACTAATCGGTGCAACAATTATTAAATGTGAATGTTGATATACTAGCTCATTGCTTAGACAAAGGCATGGTCTAAAACCTTGTTGTTCATGACCCTTAGTCGGATCTAATGAAACCATTATTATATCACCTTGTTTTACCAAATTTCTTTACCTACAGGCTCAATATCATCAAAATCAACTTTATCTATTATTTCATCAGCAACATAACCAGCAAATAATTCAGTGATATTTTTCCTATCTCTTTGTTTGGTTTGTTTTTGTTTTTTTTCAATAATTATTTTTTTATCAACAACCTCAATTGATACTTCATCATTAACATTTAGCTCAAGTTGCTCTAAAATAGTTTTATTAAGCCTTATTCCTTGGCTATTACCCATTTTTTTAATTGCTCCATTCATTTTAAACACTTCCTTTACTTGTCTAAATTATACCATAATGTGGATACAATGTATATACATTATGATTGATTATTCCGATATTCTTTAGGACTTTTATCAAACTTCTCTTTAAATAAACGACTTGCATAACTTAAATCACTAAAGCCAACATAGTAAATTATTTCCGTTATTTGATAACTCGTTGTCTTTAATAAAAGGGCCATTTTTTCAAGACGCTTATCATTAATATAATCACTTAGTGATACCTTGATTTCTTCATTAAATTTCTTAGAAAGATAATTAGGTGAAATATGTAAAGAATCAGCCATTTTTTTAAGTGTTAACTTGCGATTTAGGTTATTATTAATATAATCAAGAGCATCTCTAATTATTAAGGAATAGTGTTGATTGTTGTTTTCCTTTATCAATTCAATATAATCAACAACCATTCTCTCTCTTAAACGATAAAGCTCTAAAACATTATGTTCGTTTTGAATTTTATACATAAAATCCCAGAAAACATAATCAAGATTAAGAATATGTTTGATTTTATCTTGCGTTGTTTTTCGTAATAGAGTATTAAAGATAATGCTTAAATTTTTTTGATGTGTTAACGAATCACTTATAATATTTAAATTAGTTGTCTCGGTTCTTAGCCTTTCATGAAGCTTTTTAGCGGCTTGTAAATCGCCATTTTTCACTTCCATTAAAAAAGCATTTTCAAGGTCATAACGATCAATTATTTGTTTGTTATGCTCATCATTTTTTTGATTATCAAAAGGGTTTTCCTTAAACTCTTTATCTATTTCAACAACATTGATACTATTACTATTATTATATTTTTTAAGACATATTTTCATCATTTCAATTACGGTATTTAGGCTTACCTTTTGTTGTGAGATATAAAAGCCTCGAATTAAGTTAAAATCCAAATTCTGATATTCCTTCTTTTCTAGTAGATTTAAAATTTCATTTTCGCTATACTCTCTTGTTAGAAAGGGTCCTATCACCAAAAACTTACTTATTTCTTCTAATTTAATCAGAACAAAATTTAACTCAAAAACATCTTTAATAATATAGATAGTTTCAGTTTCCATTTCATTAAAAGTAACCGAAAACTCCTTATCTAAATGGTTAATTATAAAAGCAGGTAAATGATCAAACATCTTTTGTTTCCAGGATTCGATACTATCATCATCAATGAAAACAGTCGGTAAGCCATAGATTGTATTTAGATATTCTTTAGTAAGCATTATTAATTCATTGTTCATATTATCATCACCTTTTACAATAATATTTTACCATATATCATAATATTTTACTAACAATAAATTTCACTTGTGCTATATAATATCTTGTGAGGGGTGATATTATGGCTGAAATAATCTATATATTTGGACTAATTGTCGTAGCAGCTTATATAATTGCTGGTCTTGATGATTTAATTTTAGACATCATTTATGTTTTTATTCGTAAAAATTATCCAGAAGATACTTTATCACTAGATGTCTTAAATAAAGTTCCGGCCAAGATGTTAGCAATCACAGTAGCTGCTTGGCAAGAAGCTGATGTTATTGAAGATGTTATTGAAAATATGGTTAAATCATATCATTATCCTAAAGCAATGTATCACATCTTTATTGGTGTCTATCCAAATGATGCTGAAACGATTGCCCGTGTCACTAATTTAGAAAATAAATATTCTAATATTCATATGATTGTTAATAAAAAAGATGGGCCGACAAGTAAAGCAAATAATTTAAATAATGTTTTAAAAGAAATTAGAAAATTTGAACAACAATCCAATTGGAATTTTGCAGCCTTAACAGTTCATGATTCAGAGGATATTGTTCATCCTTATGAATTAAAACTAACAAACTTTCTTTTAGATCGTCATGATGCTTTGCAAATGCCTGTCTTTCCTTTACAAGATACACCAACTTTAAAGAATTTTTTTAAAGATATGGTTAGATTAACATATGCAGATGAGTTTGCTCAGAATCATTATCAAACTTTAGTTTTAAGGGATGTTTTAAATGCTGTAGTTCCCTCTGCTGGAACTGGATTTGTTTTATCAAAGAAAATACTTGATACATTTAGTGATGATGAAATCTTCTCCGATGGAAGTTTAACTGAAGATTATAAACTTTCACTTACTTTAGCTGAGAATGGCTTTCATATTCATTATGCTTTAGCTAGTGTTAAACGTATCAATAAAAATGGTGATGAAGTTGATGACTACATTGCAACCAGAAGTATGTTTCCTAGTACTTTTAAAACGGCAATTAAACAAAAAACTAGATGGGTCTATGGTATATCAATGCAATCAGCTAATACTTATGACATTATTTTTAAAGACCATGAGGGTTCTATTGTTGAGAGATTAAGTGTTCTTAAAGATATCAAAGTTAAAATCTCTAATCTTTTATCTCTACCAGCTTATTTATGTTTTATCTACTTTATTTTACACTTAATCTTTGATATTCCAGAAATGTATCCTTATCAAAGTCTCTCATTTTATCTTTGTATTGTCTTAACTTTAATGGCTATTGAAAGACAAATTGTTCGAGGTTACTCACTTTATAAAATCTATGGTTGGGCCTATGTAGTTACTGGAATTCTAACTCCACCATTCATTCCCATTAGAATTATTGTTGGAAATATTATTAATTTTTGTGCTACTTTCAACTCATGGAAACGTTATTTCCTAAGAAATAAGAAGACTAAGCATGCTCAGAAAAAACCAAAGTTGAAATGGGATAAAACTGAACATGAATTTCCTAATAAGCATGACTTAATTGATTTTCAAAGAGATATTCTCGATATTTTAATTATTCAAAACTACCTAGATCTTGACCTTGCAAAAAAGATTTTAGAGGAAAGTATTGCAACTAGTGTTGATGTCGCCCAAATACTCTTAGATGGTTACTATATTAGTGAGCATCAGCTCTTAAAGGCGATTGCCTTTGTTAATAATAAAATCTATATTAGAAACCTTAGAAAAATTATTTATGAAGATTTACGTCATGAATTTGATCTTAATTTTTTAAAAGACAATATCGTCTTACCACTAAGAAAACTCGATGACGGTTATCTCTATGCAATTTGTTTAGAAAGTGTCAATAAGGTTGGTAAAATTTTAAAACATGAAACTAATCAAAACACCTACTATGTTTTTGCAACCAAGGATGAAATTTTAAGTACCTTAGAAAAAGAGAAGCTTGAAACTGATACCTATAGTTATTTTCATGAGTTATTTATTGCTGGACAAATTAGTTGGGAACAAGAGTTACTAGCAGATTTATATCAAAGTAGAAAAGATAATATTCTTGAATATATGGGTTACAGTAGTTAAGCATAAAAGGACTTAAAAAAGTCCTTTTTTAATTTGTTAATTTGTCTGCATAAATAATAAATCTTCGATCAGGAAGTTCATTAGTAAAGGGATAACAAGTTATTAAAACCAATTGATTTTTCTTTAAAGCTGTCTGCCACACTTTACTAGCACTATTTTCATTAACTATAAACACTTTAGTAATTTGATATTTATTTACTTTTTTTAAGTCTTTTAAATATACTTCAATAACCTTATCCTTTATTTGCCTTATATCTTTTTGATCAAAGAATACTAAATCCTTAAACAATGTTTCACGATGACCTGTTAAAATAGTTTGTCCTTTTTCATTTGGTAATACTGAGTGTTCCATTAAACCAACACCAAGAGCTAGAGCATTTTTCGATGATCCTTTAACAATAGGACTCTTCTTTAAAACACCAGCTATTTTTATATAACCAAGCATGCTAACACTATCTTTCTTTATCTTTTTAGCGTCTTTTAATGTAGCTTTATTTAATTGAATAATGTTTACACTATTATTATCTAATAATAAGATATTTACTAAAATCAAACTCATCAACAACAAGGCAAGTTTTTTGTGAATAATATTAAACTTAAACATTATTACTTAAACTCAAAGCTGCTAATAAAATAATCCAGACTAGTTTTTGGTAGCGCAATTGGTTTATTCTTAACAACAATTTTTTGTTTGTTTAACTTATATATTTTCTTTCCTAAATGATAACCTTGCGGTGCTTTTAGTTCCTTTAAATAAAAATTATTATCAGTAACATAAATCTTTTTGCTTTCTTGAGATGATTGCCATTCGGCAACCTGCTTATTTTCTAAGTTATCATATAAAGCAAAAACAGCTCCTGAAACAACAGTATCTTCAGCACTAGACATTTTAATTATTTCAATACATGGATTACTTACTTTAGCAATGATTGGTTTATCAACACCTGGTATTTCAACCTTTGATTTGCCTTCTGCCTCACCACTTGCATAAGCAATATTTTCTACCTCATTAACATCAACAAGTAACTTAACCTTAAAAGTAATTAATACATATTCTTCTTGTTTTAGATCACCAATATCAACCATTAAATGATTATTATCCCATACTACATTATCATTGTCTTGTTCATCAGTTACTTTCATAAATGATTTTTTCGCTTCTTGAACAGCTCCAATTTTAATAGGCGTAACTAATGTTGTATTACTTTGATACTCTAAATACTCTTTTAATTTATCATTCAATTTAACCGCTAACCATTTACCAGCATCCTTGTCATTACTGACCTTAATTGTATAATCAATAAGGTCTCCTTTTTCATATAACCTTGTTTCATTTACTTTACTAATTAATGGTTTAGGAAGTAATGGTGTCTTTACCTCATCTTCTAATGGTTGATAGTTATCACTGTTTACTAACACTTTGTTTTTAACTAGCAATTGTTCACTATCTTGTGGTATTTTTATTACTTTTACTTTAAATTTAATGATTCTTTTCTCATTTGCATTTAATGAGGTAAATTCACTTTTTAAAATATCAATATTATTATCTTTAGACCAACTAGCCTGCTCATCACTAAGCTGTTGATTATCAATTGTCGTTGTATTAGCAACATAACTTAAATAATCAGGTAAGCGATCTTCTAATTTAATATTTCTCCATACTGCTGCCTTTTCATTATTACCTAATTCAATTGTATATTCAAAAATATCATTAACATTTAAGCCTTCTTCAGTAGTAGTTTTCTTAAGATAAGGATCCGGTAAAACTTCAGCTTCAATATTTACTTCTTGTGTTTTATTCTCCACTAAACCATTATTTGTTGTCGTAAAGGCAGTTGCTGTATTAGGAAAACGATATTTACCATATTCATTAGCTACTAGATACTTTGCTAAATCGTCAAGTTCAATATCTTCTTTTAGATAAACAGGTATCTTAAAAATGAAATTAGTTCCATAGAAAGCACTATTTTTTAAGCTACTATCTTTAGCCATAATGGTTACTTCATTATTTTCAGCAATGTCAATATCAAAATAGTCATTAACTAACTTATTAGCACTTATTGAATAAATAGCAATTTCATCCTCTAGTATCTTAAATTCTTGATTAATTTTATCTTTTATATAATAACCCTGCCAATATTGTTCTGCATTTATCAAATATGGTGTTGTTTGAACAAGATGATAGTTGAATTTTTGTTGTTTTTCAGTTTCTGAAAGTAAAGCATTTACCTTTTTATAGTTATCCTTACTCTGATGTGAATCAATAGCTTTAGTCACCTCATTAATTTCTGTTGAAGTAATATCACCTGCAGTACTTAAATACTTCTCTAAAGCGAAGGGTTGAGGTTCTAAAGGGCTTTTTGAATCATAATTAAAGACAATTAAACTTTTAGTTGTATTTTTTGAATTTATTAAACGATTATTACGATAAGTATAAGTCAAATTAGTTGTATCGTATTCATGACCCCAGGATGATTTAGAAAAATCTGCTCGCGTGCTGCTACCCTGATAACCAATATTATCTTTTTCATAAATATGTTGATAGGTGCTATCATTGCTATTTGATGTTGCACTATAAAGAATACTATCAGAACCCACCCACTGTTTACCAACAATATATGCTTTATTAATCGTTATCGATTGTAAAGCATCAATATCTGAATAAGTCCAATAACCTTTAACCTTAACTGGTGTTTCACTACCCGCTTCAAAAAACGAGTAACGAATCGACATTGAATTAGCATTTAAACCATGAACATCAAAATTTTTTGTTAACCAGATTCCATTTTGTTTAACATTTAAACTATCTAATGTTGATAAACTCCAATTATAAATTGTCATTTTCATATCAATAATCTTCCCATTATAAAAACCAATATTATTATAACGGGCACCAATTTTTCCTTTATAACTAGCTGGACAGTTTTTTACATTAAACTCAATACGATCAACATAATTTACTGGAGTAGCTGAATAATCCTTTAAAAAAGCACTAAAAAGTGATTTACCATCATGAGAATTACCCCCTATTATTTTTTTAGCAACACAAGTACTATCATTACCAAAAGAACTAAACGAGAACTCACCTAGACTCTTTTTTCCACCCTTTATTGGCGTAAAAGTATATTCAGTTGTTCCTTTAGAGGCACTAGTAATCATACCCGAAATACTTTTAGCACTCTTTTGATTACTCCATGATGATGGAAAATTAGATGCTGCTAACACTTGAGCCTGCTTAGAAAACAATAACACCATCAGCATTACTATAAAGACAATTATTTTTTTACTCATTATTCTACCTTCCTTTTCAAGACATAAAAAAACATTGCTTATTATTACAATGTTTAATTATTATTTAATTAGATATCTTATTTTCCTAAACAAATCACAAAAGAGGCATTTAATGCCTCTTTAATACTATTCAAATAATCTTTTTCTATTAACTCCAATTACCACGCTACCTAAAATCATCAGAAGGCTTGCATAAGTTAAAGCATCGTTTCCTGTTTTTGGTACAGGTGTCGTACTTAGAGCACTCATTTTATTAATTGTCGTACTCTTTGGTTTTTCGATTAGACTACGTGGTTTAGTTGGATCGTTTGGATCAATATCTGATGTTGTATAAACAATGTCAGTATTGCTTCCCTTAGCATTAGCCTGATTAATTAAGACACCAGGTGACTTAGTATCCTTATTAATTACACTAGGCATAGTTACAGTAAAAGTAACTGTCACTAGCTCATTATTGGCAACATCACCAACGTTAAGTCCTTGTTTAATATCACCAGTATAAGTATTAGTTCCCTTAGTTGCTGTTGCTTCACCAATTAGCGCATTTTTAAACTCAGCGTCATTTAATGGGTCCTTAATAATTACATCACGAGCTGTAACCTTACCAATATTTCTAAAATGTAATGTGTAAGTTAACTTTTCGTTTGGACTAAAGACAGCATCACCATCAGTATCCACAACTATTTTTGTTCCAGTCAATAATGGATTTTCTTTCGGGTAAACAGTTGGTGTTGGCTCATCATTTTCATCACGCAATTTAGTTGGATCATTTGGATCAATATCACTACTTGTAAAGACCGTTGGCGTATTTTCAGCTTTTGCTTGTGCTTGATTAACAACTAAGTTTGGAGTCGCACCAGAATTAGTCATTTTAGCAGGCATTGTAACTTCAAAGACAACCGTTACAGTTTGATTAACCGCCACATCCTCAACATTAAGTCCAGTTCTAATATCACCAGAATATGTAGCACCATCTTTAGTTGCAACAGCCGTAGAAATAGTTGCTCCAACAAATTCATCATCGCTCAAGTCATCTTTAATAATAACTTTACGAGCTGGTATTTCACCAATATTTGTATAATGAAGTGTATAAGTAATAGTTTCACCATTTTCAATATAGCCATCATCATTTGCATCTTCAAGTAACTTAGTCCCAATTAATTTAGCATTTCTAACTGGTACTTCTGTTGGCGTTGCTGGCGCAGTTGGATCATTTGGCATTGTTGGATCTTCTGGATCAACATCTGCTGTTGTTAGAACATCTTCATGATTGTTACTAATAATTGTTGCTTGATTGCTTACTATTTTATCAACAATATTAATTGGATTTTTCATTGTAACTTTAAACTCAATACTGATTAGTCCATCAACAGCTAAATCACCCATATTATAACCAGCTACTAAATCGACATTATCAGCTAATAAAGTTTCATTTTTAGTAATCGTTGCTTTAGAAATTGTTGCTCCACTAAACTCATCATCATCTAATAAATCAATAATGTTAACACTCTCAGCTGTTAATTGACCACTATTTCTAATATGAATTACATAATCTAATTCTTCACCATTTTCAGCACTACCATCACCATTACAATCTGTTACTACCTTAGTAGCAGTTAAAATAGGATTACCCTTATCAATCGTTGTTGGTGTTGGTTCATCACCTTCTTCATCTAATGATGTTGTTGGATCATCTGGATCAACATTTGATGTTGTTGGCACTTCTTCAGTATTTTCACCCTTTGCTGTTGCTTGGTTGACAATTAAATCAGTTGCATCTTCAACATCTTTAGTAATAGTTGCTAGTTCAACAGTAAATGTTACTTCTACAACTTCATTAACAGCAATATCTCCAACATTAATTCCTGCTTGAAGATCTCCTGTAATTGTTTCACTACCTTTTATAACAGTTGCTTCTGAGATTGTTGCATCACTAAATTCATCATCATCTAATAAGTCTTTGATAATAACATCCCTAGCTGCCAAATCACCTATATTTGTATAGTAAATTGTATATGTTAATACTTCATTACTTTCGGCAATATCATTACCATTAGCATCACTTACTATCTTTGTTCCCACTAATTTTGGATTCTTAACAGGAATTGTTGTTGGTTTTTCTAAGTCACCACCATCTTTTGGTGTGCTTTCATCATTTTCATCAACATCTGATGTAGTAACAATACTATCGTGATTACTTGCGTCTATTGTTGCTTGGTTTTCAATTATCTTATCAGCAATTGTTATTGGATCAGCCGCTTCCATTACTATTGTAATCTTAATTGTACTAGCAGCTTCAATATCACCAATTGTATAACCATCTTTAATTGCAATATCACTTGCTACTTCAACATCATCTTTATAAACAGTAATTGATTTAATAGTACTATCAGTTAATTCAGTATCATTTAATAAATCAGTTATAACAACATCTTTTGTAGCTACTTGGCCTATATTCTTAACATAAATATTATATGTGAACTCTTCACCATTCTCAACAATACCATCACCACTAGCATCAGCTACTACTTTAGTAGCAGTTAATGATGGATTACCTTTATCAATTGTTGTTGGTGTTGGTTCATCACCTTCTTCATCTAATGATGTTGTTGGATCTTCTGGATCAACATTTGATGTTGTTGGCACTTCTTCAGTATTTTCACCTTTAGCTGTTGCTTGGTTAACAATTAAATCAGTTGCATCTTCTACATCTTTTGTAATCGTTGCTAGTTCAACAGTAAATGTTACTTCTACTACTTCATTAACAGCAATATCGCCAACATTAATTCCTGCTTGAAGATCTCCTGTAATTGTTTCACTACCTTTTATAACAGTTGCTTCTGAAATAGTTGCATCATTAAACTCATCATCATCTAATAAGTCTTTGATAATAACATCCCTAGCTGCCAAATCACCTATATTTGTATAGTAAATTGTATACGTTAAAACTTCATTACTTTCTGCAATGTCATCACCACTAGCATCACTTACTATCTTTGTTCCTACTAATTTTGGATTCTGAACAGGAATTGTTGTTGGTTTTTCTAAGTCACCACCATCTTTTGGTGTGCTTTCATCATTTTCATCAACATCTGATGTAGTAACAATACTATCGTGATTACTTGCGTCTATTGTTGCTTGGTTTTCAATTATCTTATCAGCAATTGTTATTGGATCAGCCGCTTCCATCACTATTGTAATCTTAATTGTACTAGCAGCTGCCATATCACCAATTGTATAACCATCTTTAATTGCAATATCACTTGCTACTTCAACATCATCTTTATAAACAGTAATTGATTTAATAGTACTATCAGTTAATTCAGTATCATTTAATAAATCAGTTATAACAACATTTTTTGCTGTCCCTTGACCTATATTCTTAACATAAATATTATAAGTAAAGCCTTCACCATTCTCAACAATACCATCACCACTAGCATCAGCTACTACCTTTGTTGCTGTTAAGATTGGAATAATTGAGGTAATCGTAACTTCTTCACTATCATCCTCTACTGTTTCTTCAATAGGATCTTCCCCAGTTACACTAGCAATATTAACCATAGCGCCTTCTTTACCTTCATCAACCACTACCTCAAATGAAAGTTTTACAGTTTCTAATCCTTTAAGTGTTCCAACATTTACTGAAATATTTTGTCCACTAACATTACTATCATCCAGTTTACTTGTTGTGCCATCAGCATTAATTAATTCCAATGTTCCTGCTACATATGTAAGACCTTCTGGAATAGTATCAGTAATAGTAACATCATCAGCAAATGAATGTTCTGCAGTATTTGATATCACTAATTTATATAAAGCAGTTTCACCTGGCTCTATTGTTTGAGTATCAATACTTGTTGTCTCATCTTTTGTATTGAAGACATCTTTTTCAATTGTTAAAACAGCAGGTTCTATTACTCCTAAGTTAACATATGATTGAATATGAGTTGCTGAAACCATATCAGTAATCAATGGCATTTCATATGGTGCTGCCTTAGCAGTTAGAACATCATTACCTTCCACATCGCTTTGACTTACTTTATTAGTAAGTTCTATAGCTCCACCATCTACTTCTGTCTTAGTAAGATTATATGTATTATCATCAAGCTTATCTTTAATACCAAAACCAACTACATATTGATTACTTCCTTCTAAAGCAGGTAGGGCATTAAATTGATATTTACCACTAGCATCAGTTAACACAGTTGAATTACCACTACCATCAATTAATGCTTCACCTAGTAAGTTCTCTTCTACTTTTACTAGATTACCACCACTATCTTTAATATATAGTGTTACTGGTATTCCTGCTAGTTTTGTTTCACTACTTTCAATTAAACCATTATAGTTTTTATCATACCACGCAATTCCTTCTAAAACACGATTAACAACTGCTGTTTTTTGCGTATTTGAGATAACCTTTGAATTAGCATCACTATTACCATACGCTCTATTTATATAGAAATCTCCAGCTTTATTACCATTAGGTAAAACACTTACCTTAACTATTTCACTTTTTGCATCTTCAAGAACTGGTTTAGTAAAGAAGATAGCTTTAGCAGCTACATCTAAAGTACCACCAGTATATTCTGTCCAACCATTATTTCCAGCCTCAACATCACTAACAATAACATTTGGATCACTATCTGGATCAATAGTTTGCGTTGTATAATACAATTTAGTATCACTACTATCTGCTTCCATACCTGTTATTGTATAGCTACCATTAATATTAGAGTTCAGATATCCATTATATGGTAGTACATCAAAACCAGTTATATTAACACGATCTTCACCAGATTGATTATACATTTCTAAGCTATAAGTAAAGGCATCAGTTGTTGACATCTCTATTAATGGTGTATCTACTGATTTATAAATACCCCATTGTGATTTCTTGATAACGTTGAAATCATATGTAGCTGTTCTTAATGGTTCCACACTTAAACAACTCGGAGAAGAAATAACTACTTTATTAACTAAAGCAGCAATTCCTGCCTTATCAAAAGCAAGAGTTAATTGATTAAATGAAGTATCATAAGTTATTTTCTGTAACTTAGCTTCACTAATACCTTCAATTTTCCAAGTTAAAGTTGTTGTTCCATCAGCATTACTAATTACATTCGGTTCCATGACTTCACTACCATACTTAGCAGTTCCAGCTTCATACTCTACACCTTTTGGCAACGTATCAGTAATAGTAACTTCCTCATCAATTAAAGGAACATAAGCTTCAATAACCGGAGTAATTGTCCATTTTGCAATTTCCCCACCATCATAGTTTTTCTTATCAGAAACTTTTGACACTTTAACTAAAATAGGTTGAATGTTCAGTGTCTCCCCATAACTTTTAGGTGGTGTATGATTAGCTAGAATATCACCTTTTGTGTTATATTCTGTTGGCATATAATTTTTTGTTCCATCCCATGAACCTACCTCAGATATTATATCATTACTCTTATTCCAAGTTACTCTCATACCACTAAGTGTAATGTGTGGTGTCGTATTTGTCTGTGTTCCAAAATCTCCAACAATAATTCTTGGGACATAAAAAGCTAAACTGTCTGGTAAAAACTGTACACTTCCCTCACATATTCCATAAACTGCTGAAATTTCTCCACTGATTTCTGCTTCTTGAGGGGTATCGTACCATTTATAGCTATCAACCGTTTTAGTATTCAAATTTTCAAGTGAATAATTCTTTTCAGCCGCTACACCATATTTTATTTGCATGATTGGTTTCTCGCCATTCATATTCACGGGGCACACTGCAGTTACACTTCTAGATGAATCAAATTTACTTTCATTTGGGTTCCATTTTTGGATAGTTTCAACCATATCATAAGGAGTGCCATCAACTTGGTTAAAACTTCTGACATTTACTTTCTGCCCTTTTGCTGCAACAGCATTTCCTGTTGCTATAGCAGTTTTCCCAATATCATCTCCCAAATTTTCATATCCATCATTCGTATAATAACCACTATGAGAGCTAGCTGATCCTTTGGGATACAAAGTTTTTGACCACTTTAGATTTGTATTTATAGTTTGTTCTTTATTAGCTAAGTTTTCTTGATATAAAGCATTATCCACATTCAATATGTAATCAAGTGTTTTATTTTCCTTTAATGCCTCTGATGGTTCAACTATTGTAAAACCTGCAGAAGCAAATATTTTTTCAATTGTTTCATTATAAGTTATTGCACTTGAACTAGGGGATGATATTGGAAAGTGATTAGTAATTTTAAAATCTGAAAATTTAATAATCATTTTATCATCGGTATTAGTTGCTACAATGTTACCCGAATCAGTTATAGTTCTTACTGTTTGACCATAAGTAGATTTACTGTATGGTAAATTTGCTGTACTTACATTAATGCCTAGCTTAGATAAGTCAATATGATTATCATATTTTGTATCATGTAAATGATCAATTGTTCCTGTTCCAACTGTTGAAATATAGCCATAATCAAAAATACTCATTGCTCTAATGTCGGATCCTATAACTAAATTTTCACTAAGTCCTGTCAAATTGTCTCTTAAAGCATAAGAACTTGATAAAGTTAATTCAATATCATTAGTAGGAAAAGCTGAACCTATTAAATTATCTTTACCTTCTAAAGGTTGAATTGCTACTGTTACTCCCTTTACAGTAACGTCTGCTGGCAGATTGTCTGTTGTGTTTGTATAGCTATCAAAATTAAAATAATTTTTCTTAATTGCATTATTAATTCTTACCTTCAAATTAACCTTTGAACTAACAGTTATATCCTTAGTCTGAATAACCTCAGTTATACCCTCATCTTCAAAATTAATAACATTACTATCTTCATCTTCAGCAGAAATTAATTGAATAGTAAAAGTTGATCCAAGCGTTAAACCATTAGTTGCACCTTGGACATTTAAAGGAATATTATAGCCAATTGCTGCACCTGTTTTTACACCACTAATTTCATACTCCATTGTTGATGTCCTAGCATCCATATCATATTTACCATTAAAACTTTGATCAAAGACTGCATTTAAAATACGCCCATCACTAGAAACACCATTAGCTACTTCACCAGTGATTTTGATTTTAATGTTGCTATATGCTTTTCCATCATTACTAGCTAGATTTATCGATAATGGATAAACCACAGTATCAAAAGACCTAACAACATCATTATCAGCACTTGAATCATAGCCTGGATTATCATTGTCATCCATTGCTGCAGTTCCTGTCTTTATATTGTTAATACCAATATCTTTAAAATAAACCAATCCATCAGCGTTAGCTGCTTGTGAAGTGATTTCCTTAGCAGTTACATCATTTTGTGGATTTGCATTTATAATCGCAAATAACACAAAAAATAATGTTACTACTAGAAGCATTAGTCTTTTTTTCATAGTTAACATACTCCTTCTTTATTTATATCATAAATAGATTATCACATCAGATTGTTAAGTTCATTGTCTTATTAATGGTATTTAATGAAGTATTGTGTCTTTTATGATTTTATGAATTAAAAAACAAATAAATTATCTTTTTAACAGCATCTTGTAGCTTTTTATACTTAAAAAGCCAATAAGTTAATGGAAGTAGTCCGACAACTGTAACAACTAAAATAATCAAGAAATTAGTTTCTAAGTTATTCTTAACTTCATAACTATTATCTTGCTCTTGCCATTTTACATCTTTAAGAGTTACTTCTTTTAATTTATCTTTAATAACTTGTTCATCTATATTGGCATTATTACTATTATTACCATTAACAAGATTATTAATTATCTTCACATTTACATTTTTCCCTGTGTTAACTTTAACAATCGTTGTATCAGGAATATTAGAATATGAAGTAATGGTTACGCTAGTATCTTTAACAGTTAATAAATAATTGTTTAATTGTTCATTACAATCGACGACACATTTTGAAGCATAAGGTACTATCTTAATTGCTAAGGGTTTACTAGTCTCTTTATCAATTGCTTTAGCTTGAGCTAACTCAATTACTTCACGATCACTTACTTGTCTATTATTAGGCATAATAAAATCAGTAGCTTCAATTACAATACCGTTGTTTTCAACTACTTCTTTTTCTAAAAAGATTATTTCTTTAGTTTTGTCATACTCATATAAGCCATAGTCAATTACTTCTTGGCCATTAACGCCAATACTAAAACTAAGACCAATAATAAGACAACTAATTACTCTTTTCATGACTATAGTCCCCTTTATTAAACCTTATCTCAGTTGTAACACCTTTAGTACTCGGATAGAATAAACACTCCGCATTATTCTTTTCACTAAACCTCTTAACAATATATAAACCAAAACCACTACTATTTTTTTTACTATGATTTTTATTTAAAAGCTTAAATGCTCCCTCATAATCTACTACACTATTATCTTTAACTGCATTACTAATTTTAAAGCTGTAGGCAGAGTCTTCTTCTTTTAAACTAACATCAATCTCACTATTATTTAAAGCATAAGTGTAAGCATTACTAAAAATATTATGCAAAATAGTTTCTATTTCCATTCTTAGTCCCTTTATCTTAATATCGCTGGCTATTTCATTATTAAAAGTTAAACCCTTTTCTTGAAACAACTTATTAAAACTCTGCACCGTTCTTTTAACTTCTCTACTTAAATCAATATCCTCAATTTGGTAAGAAATTTCTTTTTGATAAGATATCTTTAAAATATTATCAACATCTCTGACAATATCATCAGCACTTTCATTAATATTTTCTAAAGTTAGTAAATCTAAACTAGTTGTTTTCTCTAATTTAAGAGTTGAAAACTTGATAACATTAATTGGTGTTTTTAAATTATGCACCAAAGAAGCAATCACATTAGTTTTATATTCTGCATTTTTATTTTGTAACATTAATTCCTTTTCTAAACTTGTATAAACAACCTCAAAGTCTTTTACTTTTGCTTGAATATCTTGAGCGAAATCTCTAAGTTCTTGTGCAAATAAATCAGCTTTTTGATCAGCAGTTAAAATACCATCAAATTTATACTCCTTTAATTTTTGTAAATTTGTATATAAATTATCTAATGGTCTCATTAAAGAATTAAATGAGATTCTTAAAATCGCAATAATCGCAATGCTCATAAAAAGTAAAATAATTAAAATAAGAGCAATGCTAATACTCATTAAATCTTGAACTGGTTTATTATAAATAAGTAACCAGATATCATAATTATTAATTGTATATTCACCTTTATAAAAAACATGTTCATCAGCAGCTAACTCATTTAAAAGATTATAATCATTAACTGGAGTATTTGAATAAATAATTTTCTGTTCTTCTTTGACAATTAATTGAATTTCCTCTTCTTTAACTAAATCAGCAAAGTCTGCACTTGTAACACTATTTTTTTGTAGAAGATTATTAATATCCTTTTTAACAGTTACTACCTTATTACTCATTGTTTTATTATTAAGATTAGGCAAATTAGTAATAACCAACCCGACAACAATAAAAAAAACAATATATATAACTACGACAATAAAAAGTTGCTTTCTAAACAACTTTCTTTGTTTATTCAAACCACTCATAACCAACACCTCTAATAGAGTTAATTGAGTTAATAGCCATCTTGCCACGAATTTTCTTAATATGGGTATCAATAGTTCTTACATCGACAATATCCTTATTAGTACGCCAAACACTCTCTAAAATTTCTTCACGAGTAAATATCGTATTCTTATTAGATAAAAAGAAAGAAAGCAATTCAAATTCCTTTACAGTTAAATTAATTCTCTTACCATTTTGATAAACCTTACGTTCTTTTAAAACAACTCTAATATCATCACTTGCACTATTAAGTTCTTCAAATTTATTATTAACCTTACGTGCTTTTAAGCGACGATCAATTCTCTTTAATAAAACTTCCATTGAGACTGGTTTATAAATATAGTCGTCAACTTCCAAATCGAAGCCTTCAACTTCTTTTTGGGTATCCTCATATCCAGTTAAAATAATAATTGGTATTTCTTTATTCAATCTTTTAATAATTGACACTAATTGTAAGCCATCAATAGTATCCATTAATAAATCAGTAATAATGAGATCATATGTGTTACTTTTAAACATATCAATCCCGATAACAGGATCAGAAACACAGTCAACCTCATAGCCTTCTAAATTTAAAAGTTCTTTAATAATTTGTTGATATTTTACATCATCATCAATTAAAAGTAGTTTACACATATAATCACCTCACGTTAATTATATCATAATTATATTTTTGTGAAAGATTTATGAAATAAATACACAAAATTCATTAATCAAACATTTAAGCCATGTTCATGAATTTAGTGAATAACTACATTATTTGTTATATAAGCTGTCTTTTTTATCACTTTTTTTAAAAAAACCTTTAATTCGTAATTATTCTTGATAAGACTAGCATTGTGAAATATCACTCGTTAATCATAATAGACTTGATTTATATATTTATCTAGATATAACCTCTTATTTCCTTCACTATCACAATAGATAAAGACCACTTTATATTTTTTTATAAGTAGCATAAAAAATAAAGTTGTTATATAATATAACTATATATTCGTGAGGTGATTAAAATGCTTTTTGAAACAGAAAAACTAATAATTGATGAAGCAGTAGAAAGTGATATTGAAACAGTAATCGCTATTGAATCACATAAAGATAATCGTGACTATTTATGGATTGGTAGTCATGAAGATCATTTAAGTGAGATTAATGATCCTAATCAAATTCTAGCATTAATTAAAAACAAAACTGATTTAAACCCTGTCGGTTATTGTTTAATTAGGCTTGATCGTAAATCAGACGTTTTTGAATTACGTAGAGTAGCAATTACTCATAAAGGACAAGGCTATGGTAAAGAAGTCATGCATGGCTTACTTGATTATGCTTTTAAAACATTGAACTCTAATCGTTTTTGGCTTGATGTTTATCCAGATAATGTTGCTGGAATTAGATTGTATAAAGGCTTAGGTATGAAACGTGATGGCGTTTTAAGACAAAGTGATAAAACAGATCGTGGTTATCTCGATCAAGTTATTTATTCAATTCTTAAAAGTGAATATGATGAATTATACTCATAAAAAGTATGATTCTATTTCTAAAATCATACTTTTTTAATATTCAATTTAAAGTTCTTAATTATTTAAGAACTTTTTATTTATCCCCTAAATTAATACCTTCTTGTTCTAAATACGATGCTATATCATTGAATTCGTATTGCATTTCATAAGTTTCATTATTCAAGATAAGCTCAAAAAAGAACATCGTATTTGGACTAATCTGCATATAAGCATCAGTAAATCCTAAGTAAGCTAACTGCGTTGTATTCGAATTAGTATAATTATCTCCTTCTTTTACTGTCTCAACTAAACAATAAAAAGTTTCATCTTGATAATCATAGACACCAAACATATTTTGATATTGAAGATACGCTCGTTCATTAGTAAAATATGAGAGTTGATTAACAATATAAGCTTTATTATTTAATTTATCAATCATATAGACTCTTAATACTGGTTCCATTTGGTGAATTATAATATAACTATATCTTGAATTATTATTGTTATATAATTCTGCATGCGAGTATTTATCCTCAAACTTAATTATCTCTTCACCTTCAGCTGATGTGATTTTAAGATTTCCTTTTAGCAAATCGCCATATTTCTCAACTTTATAATCAGCACCAGATTTATTCATATCATATCCATCATACTCATTATAGTAATTTTTTGAATTATCGACTAAAGAAAAATTTTTATTTGCAACACCTTTTACATATACTAATGGCTGTTCTTTAGTAGCACTATCATCACCTAATAATTTTTTAAAGTAATCTTTAGAATCATTATAGTTTTTAATTTCTTCAAAACTAGTTAAATCCTCAGCATCTTTTAGTAGCATTAAATGATCTTTTGTTAGCGTATACTTAGTTTTGTTTTGAGCATCAGTTACTTTTTTATTGACGTAATTAGTAATTTTATCTTCATTAATTTCCTCTTTACTATCAATGACAATATTAGTTTCAATTTCCTTATCTTCAATAACATTCAAAATAAACTTTTCTTCTTTTGGTTTATCAAGAGTATAAATATCAAGCTCATTATTTTCTGCAAGCTTAGTAACAACTTTTTGAGTTTCTTCTGCCTCTTGATTAGCAACCACAACCACACCATATTCAGTTTTCTTTACTTTTTCTTGTAATTCCTCAACTGTAATATTATCAGCTAACTTAATAATATTATTAGATGAACAAGAGTACATAAAGACTAACATTAAAACTAAAATAATCTTCTTCATAGTATCTTTCCTTTCTCCAAGCTCTTTTATAATGTTATTATAGCAATACTATCTTCTTATT
>JAJDGJ010000013.1 GCA_030265585.1 Erysipelotrichaceae bacterium OttesenSCG-928-M19
TCATAACCACCATGGTATTGGACAATATTTAGGTTTAATTCAATTAAAAGTAGATAATATTGAAAAAGATTTTCTTCATATTATTTATAGAAATAATGAGAAACTATATATTCCTATCGATCAATTTCACTTAATAAAAAAATATTCATCAATTGAAACTTCACAACCAAAACTAAGCTTACTAGGTGGTAGTGATTGGCAAAGAACGAAAAGAAAAGTACAAAGTCGTATCGAAGATATGATGGACGAACTTTTAGAATTATATGCCATTAGACAAGAGCCTATTGGCTTTAGTTTTCTACCTGATAATGAAATTCAAAAAGAATTTGAAGCAGACTTTGATTATGAGTTAACAATCGATCAAGCACAAGCAATTGAAGATGTAAAAAGAGATATGGAATCAGAGCAAGTAATGGATCGCTTAATATGTGGTGATGTGGGATATGGAAAAACTGAAGTAGCAATTAGAGCTATTATGAAAGCTATTTTAAGTGATAAACAGGCTGCCTTTCTTTGTCCAACCACAATTCTTTCACGACAACATTATCATACATTATTAGAGCGCTTTGAAGACTACTCAATTAATGTCGTTCAACTAACAAGAAATACTTCTACAAAAATGATTAAACAAATCAAAGAAGATCTAAAAAATAAAAGAATAGATATTGTCGTTGGAACACATAAGTTATTAGGTAAGGATATTGAGTTTGCGGATTTAGGTTTATTAGTTATTGATGAAGAACAACGCTTTGGTGTTAAAGATAAAGAAAAGATTAAACAAATCAAAGAGAGTATTGATGTTTTAACTTTATCAGCAACCCCTATTCCACGAACTTTACAAATGTCATTATCAGGACTAAGAAAAATGTCCTTATTACAAACGCCACCAATTAATCGAGTTCCGATTCAGACTTATGTTGTGGAAAAAAATAAATACTTAATTAAAGAAGCTATTGAAAGAGAATTAATTAGAAATGGTCAAGTATTCTATTTATATAATCGTACTAGTAATATTGAAGAAGTTGCAATGAGTATTGAAAAGATGTTTGTAGATGTTAAGGTTGCGATTATCCATGGTAAGATGTCAAAGGATCAAGTTGAAAATGTCATGGAGCGCTTTGATAATAATGAATATAATATTTTAGTTTGTACAACAATTATTGAAACGGGAATTGATATTCCTAATGCCAATACAATTATTATTGAAGATGCTAACAAGTTTGGGTTAGCACAACTATATCAAATTAAGGGTCGTGTAGGACGAAGTGATCGTGTTGGTTATGCTTACTTAATGTATCAAAAGAATAAGATGATTACTGAAGATGCTCAAAAAAGACTGCAGGCGATTAAAGAATTAACTAAATTAGGTAGTGGTTACAAGATTGCACTACGTGATCTAGCAATTCGTGGAGCTGGTGATATTTTAGGAAAGAGTCAAGCAGGTAATATTGAAACAGTTGGTTATGAAATGTATTTAGAATTATTACAAGAGGCAATTGATAAAAGAAACAATGTTGTTCAAGTTGATGAGAGTGTTGATACTATCAATTTGAAGAATACAGGGTATATTCCTAAAGATTTTGTTTTAGATGATGATAATAAGATCAAACTATATCAAAGAATCTATCAAGCAAACAAACTAGCAGAGTTTAATGATATTGTAGCAGAAATAAATGATATATATGGTAAATTACCAGGCAGTATCATTGATATTATTGAAAAGCGAAAATTTGAAATTATCGTTAGTGAAAACAACAAACTTAAAGTTTTTGATGAAGTCAATAAATTAACTATTCAACTCCAAATTAGTGTAGATAATAAAAAACTACTAAAAGAAGTCTTTGCATGTGTTGATGTCTATAGTGGTTTAGTTAATGTAGAAATTAAATATCATAAAGTACATTTAATTATTAATAAGTTCCCTTCTTATTTAAAAACTGTTAATGAATTAATAATGGACTTAAATAAAATAATATAGAGTTAGTAATAATGTGATGTTTATGACAAGAAATAAAACAGCATGTTACTGCATTAATATGCGATGTGCTACGACAGCGCTTACTATGAAATATGATGATACTTTGGCAGAATATGATTTAACGATAAATCAATTTTCTATTATAAAAAACATTGATCATTTAACAAATGCTACAGCTGATAAGCTAACACAAGTTATAGGAATTGAAAGAACGACTCTTCTAAGAAATATTAAGCCATTATTAAATAAGGGGTTTATTGAAGTTAAAAAACAACAAAAAAAGAAACTATATAGCAAGGTATAAATTAGGGGATCATGATGTTAGTCTGATGAAATCAGATGCTGGAATATATCAAGCAAGCATTGTTTTAAATCAGAAAAGTGGATGGCTTATTATGGCAATAAGTTCAGATAATATAAATGATTATGATGAGTTTAAACGTGTAGTTGATTTAATAGCTTCTAATTCATATAAAAGTTAATAATAATATTTATGATTATCTAATGATTATTCAATATTTTTTATTGAAAAAAGCATTACAATGTGCTATTATTTTAATGTATTACAATTATATGTTTTATCATATATGCATAGCAATATGGGCTATGTGTTTCTACCAATCAACCGTAAATTGATGTACTATGATAAAAGTAATGCTTTTTTTGTTTAGGAAGTATGTACTTTTGTCATTTATGAGGAGGACAAAAATGAAAAAAGTAGCTCAAATTGTAAGAAAAGAAGAGATTAGTAAAGGGATATAGTGTACTTTGTGTGCGCTATTTTTTTATTTTAATTTAAAGAAAGAGGGTTAACTAATGAATGAAAGAATTTATGTAGAAAAGAAAGAGATGTTTCAAACAACAGCACAGGCATTATTGGAGGATTTACAAAAGACTTTGCAGATTCCTTCATTAAAAACACTGCGCATTATTCAAATTTATGATGTGCTAAATGCTAGTGAAGCAAGTCTAAAAAAAGCAAAAGAATCATTATTTAAAGAAATCGTTACTGATAATATTTATGATGATTTTGCATATGAGAACTATAATTATTTTTGTTTAGAGCCATTGGCAGGACAATTTGATCAACGTGCTGATTCAGCAATTAGAGGGATGATTTTATTGGGTGCTAGTTTTGATGTGGATGTTAAAACATCACTGATTTATGTTTTAAATGATGAAGTAAATCAGATGGATAAACAAAAAATAATTAACTACTTAATTAACCCATTAGAAACACAATTAAAAGATTTATCTTTACCTTTAGATAAGAAAATAGATATCAGTATTAAACCAGTTATTACCATTGCAGGTTTTTGCGAGTTTGATGACAAAGAATTATTGGCTTTTGCCAAAGAACAAAATTTAGCGATGAAAAAAGCTGATTTAGTATATATTCAAAAATATTTTTTAAGTGTGCAAAGAGATCCAACGATTACAGAGATTCTAGCATTAGATACTTATTGGTCAGATCATTGTCGTCATACAACGTTTGAAACGCATTTAGAAAATATTGATTATTCACAAAGTAAGATTGCTGATGAAATTGATAAAGCTTATCAAATTTATCAAAAATTAAGAAGAGAAACAAAACGTGAAAATAAACCAATGACTTTAATGGATATGGCAAGCATTCAAGCTAAGTATCAAAAGCAAGTAGGTACATTAGAGGATATGGAAATAAGTGAAGAAGTAAATGCTTGTTCAATTGAAGTGGATGTTGATGTTGATGGAATTGATGAGAAATGGTTATTAATGTATAAGAATGAAACGCATAATCATCCTACAGAAATCGAACCTTTTGGTGGTGCTTCAACTTGTTTAGGTGGTGCTATTAGAGATCCTCTATCGGGAAGAGCCTATGTTTTTCAAGCGATGAGAATTACGGGTTCAGGTGATGTATTGATGCCTATTGAAGAAACAAGAACTGGGAAATTACCACAGAAAGTAATTGGTCAAAAAGCAGCTGCTGGATATAGTTCATATGGTAATCAAATTGGTGTACCTGCTACTTATATTAATGAATTATATCATCCAGGTTATGTTGCTAAAAGAATGGAATTAGGCGCTGTGGTTGGGGCTGTAAAAAAGAGTGATGTTTTAAGAGAGAGCCCACAACCAGGTGATTATATTATAATGTTAGGGGCACCAACAGGGCGTGATGGTGTCGGTGGAGCTACTGGCTCTTCTAAAGTTCAAGATGTTAATGCCTTAGAAGAAGCTAAAGCTGAAGTACAAAAAGGAAATGCTCCGGAAGAAAGAAAATTACAACGTTTATTTAGAAATCCTCAAGTAACTAAATTAATTAAAAAGGCTAATGATTTAGGTGCTGGTGGAGTTAGTGTTGCGATTGGTGAATTAGCTGATGGTGTCAAGATTGATCTTAATGCCCTACCAACTAAATATGCTGGTTTAAATGGAACTGATTTAGCATTATCAGAATCACAAGAAAGAATGGTTGTTGTGATTGCTGCACAAGATTTCGCTAAATTTACTGAACTAGCAAGCACAGAGAATGTTGTTGCAACTAAAGTTGCTGAAGTTACTAGTGCTAATAAATTAGAAATGATTTGGAATGACCAAAAAATCATTGATATCGATCGCGAATTTTTAGATACTAATGGTGTAGCTCAAAAAATTAGACCTACGATATTAAGTAATGCTGAAAAAACACCATTTGATGGAACAAGATATTTAAAAGAGAACAGTTTTAAAACAAGTTTAGAAGCATTAGTTCAACAGTTAAATTTTGCAAGTAAACAATCACTAGCTAGTATCTTTGATGGTAGTGTGGGACGTACAACAGTGCTTGCTAAATACGGTGGAAAATACCGTGCAACACCTGCTGAAATATCAGCGCAAAAAATTCCTGTTTTAAATGGATTTACTCAGACTGTTAGTATGTTAAGTTATGGTTGTAATCCAGAAATTGGAATGTATGAACCTTTTTATGCAGGATCATATTCAATTATTGAAGCAGTTGCTCGTTTAGTAGCTACTGGTGCTAATTGGCAACACATTCGTTTATCTTTACAAGAGTTTTTTGAAAGTGTTACTGATGATAGTCAGAAATTCGGAAAGCCAGTGGCTGCTTTACTCGGAGCACTTCATACGCAAAATGAATTAAATTTACCAGCTTTAGGTGGTAAGGATAGTATGAGTGGTACTTTTGAGGAATTAAGTGTACCACCAACAATGGTTGCTTTTGCGATAACAACTGAAGCAAGTAGTAAAATTATTACTCCGGAATTTAAAGAGGAAAATGAATATGTTTATGCTTTATTACCAACTAAAAGTGAAAAAGTTGATTATGAGACTTTAAGAAATAACTTTGATTTAATGAATCAATTACATAATAGTAAGCAAGTAAAAACTAGTATGTCTATTAAAGATGGTGGTATAGCTTATACACTTGCTAATATGGCTTATGGTAATAATATTGGACTTAAAATAGATACAACATTAAGCTTAGAAGATTTGTTCTATCCTTACTATGGAGGTTTTATCTTAACTAGTAAAGAAAAATTAGACAGTGACAAGCTAATTTATATAGGACAAACTCAAGCAGACATTATTGAATATCAAAATGAGAAAATAGCAATTAAAGATTTATTGACTAGTTCACAAAGTGTTTTAGCAAGTATTTATCCAACAACATATACTCATCAAGAAAATCAATTGTCACCAAGCTTTAAATTTGCGGATTTAAAACTTTCAGCAACTAAAAAAGAGATTAAGCCAACTACTTATTCTTTGCCAGCAGTAGAAAAACCAGTCGTTTATATTCCTGCATTTATGGGAACAAATTGCGAATATGATGTTCAAAAAGGTTTTGAAAAAGCTGGTGCAATTACTAATTTAATTCCGTTTGTGGATTTAAATGAACAAGAAATTGAAAAGAGTATTGATAAGATGGTTACAGCTTTAGATAATGCTCACATCTTTGCTTTAAGTGGAGGGTTTTCAGCTGGAGATGAGCCAGATGGTAGTGGGAAATATATTGTTAATGTCTTACTAAATGATAAAGTTAAAGCAGCAATTAATCGTTTTATTGAACGTGAAGGATTAATCATTGGAATTTGTAATGGTTTCCAAGTTTTAATTAAATGTGGTTTATTACCTTATGGTAAGATTGGTCAAATCGATGAAGATATGCCTACTTTATTTTTAAATGAAAGAGGTAAACATGTTGATAGTTTTGTTGAAACAAAAGTATTAGAAAATAATTCACCTTGGTTAAGTAAAGTAGCTTTAGATGAAACTTATCAAATTGCTATTTCACATGGTGAAGGAAGATTTATTGCTTCTAATGATAAATTAAAAGAACTATTTGAAAATAATCAAGTAATTACGCAATATGTTGATGATAAGAAACAACCGACGATGGATTATCGTTATAATCCAAATGGTTCTTTTGCAGCTATTGAAGGTATTGTTAGTCCTGATGGAAGAATCTTAGGGAAAATGGGTCATAGTGAACGTTATGAGTCAGGTAATTACCAAAATATTGTAGGAAATAAAGAACAAGCTTTATTTGAAAGTGCTATTGCCTACTTTAGAAAGCAATAAAGGAGGAAGGATAATGTTTGATATAAAAGGATTAAATGAAGAATGTGGTGTCTTTGCGATAACGAATAATAAAGATGCCCTAACCTTAACATACTATGGTCTCCATTGTTTACAACATCGTGGTCAAGAAGCAGCAGGAATAGCTTTTCGTAATGAAGATTATATTGAAGTTTTTAAAGGTAAAGGTCTGGTTGCTGAAGTGCTTACAGATTCCTTAATGGCTAGTACAAGTTCAAGAGAAGCTATTGGACATGTTCGTTATGCAACAGCTGGTGGTTTGGGTTTAGCAAATGTGCAACCCTTTAGTTTTCGTTTCTATGATGAAAGTATTGCATTAGCACATAATGGTCATATTGGAAATGCTAAGTTATTAAAAAGAAAGTTAGAAGCAAAAGGTAGTGTTTTTTCAGCTACTTCAGATAGTGAAATCTTAATTCATTTATTACGTCATGAACATGGTGCATTTCAAGATCGTTTAATAAATTCACTAAATCAATTAGATGGTGCTTTTGCATATGTAATGTTACATGATAGTGGTCTATATGGAATTAGAGATCGTTATGGTCTACGTCCTTTATCAATTGGACAACTAAGCGATGATAGTTATGTTTTAACTTCGGAAACTTGCGTTTTTAGCGTTATTGGTGCTAAATATCTTAGAGATGTTGAACCTGGTGAAATAGTTAGAATTCACGATGGAAAAATTGAATCATCTTTTTATGCACGTGAAACTTCACAAAATCTTTGTTTAATGGAATATGTCTACTTTTCACGTCCTGATAGTTCTTTAGATGGGACAAATGTTCATTTTGCCAGAAAGTTATCAGGAAGAATTTTAGCACAAGAATCAAGTGTTGATGCTGATATTGTTGTGGGTGTTCCTGATTCAAGTATTTCAGCTGCGATTGGTTATGCCGAGGCAACAGGGGTTCCTTATGAAATGGGTTTAATAAAAAATAAGTATGTGGGACGTACATTCATTCAACCAACACAGGAATTACGTGAGAAAGGTGTTAGAATGAAGTTATCGGCAGTTAATGAAATTGTTGGTGGAAAAAGAATTGTATTGATTGATGATTCAATTGTTCGTGGAACGACATGTAAGAGAATTGTTCAATTATTAAAAGAAGCAGGTGCTAGTGAGGTTCATGTTCGTATTGCTTCACCAGCAATTAAATATCCTTGTTATTATGGTGTGGATATTTCCACTTATGAGGAATTAATTAGTAATCGTCTGGATGTTGCTGAATTAGGTGAATATATTAATGCTGATTCATTACAATTTCTTAGTTTAGATGGCTTACAAAATGCATTATTAGCTACTAAATATGGTGCGGATTATCCAAAAGAAAAAAGATATTGTACAGCTTGTTTTAATGGTGAGTATGTCACTAGTTTATATGATTCAGTAGAGAAATTTAACGTTGACAAAAAAGATTTATAGGAGGATATAAGGATGAAAGTAGCTATCATTATGGGATCAAATAGTGATTATGAAATAATGAAAAAGGCTGAAGAAGTCTTAAATGAATTTGGTATTACTTATGAGACAAAAGTGGTCTCTGCTCATCGAACACCAAAAATGATGTATGATTTTGCTTTAAATGCTTATCAAGATGGCTTTAAGGTAATTATTGCTGGTGCTGGAGGCGCTGCTCATCTTCCTGGAATGGTAGCTTCTTTAACATGTCTACCTGTTATTGGCGTTCCAATTAAATTAAAAGCATTAGAGGGATTAGACTCTCTACTATCAATCGTACAAATGCCTAATGGTGTTCCCGTGGCAACCATGGGGATTAACCAAGCTGGTAATGCTGCATTACATGCCATAAGTATTTTGGCTTGTAATGATGAAAAGCTTTATAATAAATTATTAGTGTTTAAAGAATCTTTAGTAAAAAAAGTTAATGAAATGGAGCTTAAATAATGAGAATTGGGATAATTGGTGGTGGCCAATTGGGAATGTTTTTAGCACTTCAAGCTTATGAAATGGGGCATGAAAGCATTGTTTATGATTGCAAGGCTGATTGCTGTGCAAAAACAATTGCTTCTAAATTTTATTTAGGTAGTTTTGATGATGAAGAGAAACTTGAGGAGTTTGCTAAAGAATGTGATGTTATTACTTATGAGTTTGAAAATATAAATAGTGCTATTGTAAAAAAACTAGCAACTAAATATCCAATCTTGCAAAAAGAACACCCGTTAGTTATTGCTAGTTCACGCTATAATGAAAGAATGATGGCTAATAAATTACAAATAAGGCAACCACGATGGCAATTAATAAAAAACAAAGTAGATTTAAAGAAAATTGAACTTAATTATCCTTATTTGTTAAAATCAATTTCATTAGGTTATGATGGTAAAGGACAGTATTTAATAAAAGAAGCTAATGATTTAGAACAAGTATCTTTCAATAATAAGGTTGAATACTTAGCTGAAGAGATGATTACTTTTGATTATGAAATGAGTTTAATTGCTATTAGATCATTAACTAATGAATATGCAATTTATGAGCCATTTTATAATATTCATCATCAGGGAATTTTAAATATTACTTTAATAGATGAAGATATTCCTACAAAGGTTGTTACTCAAGCCAAAGAAGCCATTCAAAAAATTATGGATCAAGAAGCTATTTATGGTATTCTATGCTGTGAGTTTTTTGTTAAAGATGATGTAGTATACTTTAATGAAATGGCTTGTCGACCACATAATAGTGGTCATATTACAATGGATACTCATTATGTTAGTCAATATGAAAATCATTTGCGTGCTTTACTAGGATTACCTTTAGGTACAACAGCAATAAAAACCAATGGTTTTATGGTTAATGTTCTCGGACAAGATACCAAACAACTTACTACATATTTAAGTGACAACTATGCTTATAGTAAATACTACGACTACCATAAAGAACCAAGAGACAACCGAAAAATCGGACATTTAGTTGTCTTTGATAAAAATAAATTAAACTATTTTAAAAAGGAATGGAGATAAAGCGATGATTGAAAAGAGAAAGATGCTTTATGATGGCAAGGCTAAGAGTTTATATGAGGCAGATAATGATGATGAAGTAATTGTCTACTATAAGGATGAAGCTACAGCTTTCAATGGTGTAAAAAAAGCAAGCATTAAAAATAAAGGATTATTAAATAATAAGATTAGTAGTATCGTTTTTGATTATTTGATTGAACAAGGTGTGAAGACTCATTTTATTAAACGATTAGATGAAAAGAGTCAACTATGTAAAAAGGTAACAATCATTCCCTTAGAGTTCATTTGCCGTAATCAAGTTGCTGGTGCCATGGCAAAGCGCTTAGGAATGGCTGAAGGAATTAAATTAGATAAACCTATTTTAGAAATATCTTATAAAAATGATGAATTAAATGATCCTTTTATTAATGATGACTATGCGACAACTGCTTTGAAAGTAGTTACAAATGAACAATTGGCTTATTGTTATCAACAAGTTTTAGAAATTAATAAATTATTAGAAGCTCTATTCTTAAAAACAGGAATTTCTTTGATTGACTTTAAAGTTGAATTTGGTATCGATAAACAAGGAGCAATTCTTTTAGCAGATGAGTTTAGTCCTGATAATTGTCGTTTATGGGAAATCGCAACCAATCGTCGTTTAGACAAAGATGTTTTTAGAAGAGACCTTGATGATATTAAGGATACTTATCAATTAGTATTAAGTAAATTGGAACAATTAAATCTATAGAAAATGGTGAAATAATGAAGCAAAATAAATATAGTGAAGCTGGCGTTAATGTTGAAGCTGGTTATGAAAGTGTTGAACTAATAAAAAAACATGTGAAATCAACTAATAATTTAGGTACTGTTTCTGGCTTAGGTGGTTTTGGTGCTTTATATGATTTTCAGAAATATAATTATAAAAACCCTCTTTTAGTGGCAGGAACTGATGGTGTGGGAACAAAACTAGAGATTGCTAAAGAGTTAAATGTTTTTGATACTATAGGAATTGATTTAGTTGCTATGTGTGTTAATGATATCGTAACAATTGGAGCAAGACCATTATATTTTCTTGATTATATTGCAGTTGATGTTAATGTTCCAACAAAAATCGAACAGTTAGTTGCTGGAATCTGTGATGGTCTTAGACAATGTGATTGTGCTTTGATTGGTGGCGAAACTGCTGAAATGCCAGGTGTCTATCATAAAGATGGTTTTGACTTAGCAGGTTTTGTTACAGGAATTGTGGAAAAAGATAAAATCATTGATGGTAGTAAAGTTAAACCAGGACAAGCTATTATTGGTTTAAAAGCTAGTGGTGTACATTCAAATGGTTATAGTTTAGTTAGAAAAATAATTTCTGATAATAATCTAGATTATACAAAAAAATATGCTCAACTTTCTAATGATAAAACTTTAGGTGAAATATTACTAGAGCCAACTAAAATATATGTTAATGAAATTCTAAAATTAGTTGATGAAATTGATGTTAAGGGTCTTGTTCATATAACTGGTGGTGGTTTTTATGAGAATGTCAAAAGAATTACTAATGATTATGGTGCAAAATTTAATCAAGCTAACTTACCAAAGCTGCCAATTTTTTCCTTTTTACAGGAACAAGGAAAGTTAGATTATCAAGAAATGTTTGGTTATTTTAATATGGGCATTGGTATGATGCTTATTGTTGATAATGATGATGTTAATAAAGTATTAGAATTAATGAGTGATGCTTATTTAATTGGTGAAGTATGTGAAAACGAGGCGATTGAAATATGTTAAAAAAGGCAGTTGTCTTTGCAAGTGGCAATGGTAGTAATTTTCAAGCTATTGTTGATGCAAGTAAGGCTAAAGAAATTGATGTTAGTATTGAATTATTAATTTGTAATAACGAAGATGCTTATGTGATTGAAAGAGCTATCAATAGTGGCATTGATACTTTATTAGTCGATTATAAAAAGTATACTTATTTTGAAATTGAAAGTATGTTGATTAAGCAATTTAAGGAAATGAAAATTGACTATATTTTCTTAGCTGGTTTTTTAAGAAAACTCTCTCCTTATTTTGTTACTCATTTTAAAAACAAGATTTTAAATATTCACCCTTCCCTACTTCCCAAATACAAAGGGTTGGATGCTATTGAGCAAGCACTAGCAAATAAAGATAAAGAAATTGGTGTTACTGTTCATTATGTTGATGAAAAGTTGGATAATGGGCCTATTATCATTCAAGAAGAAATTAATATCATGGGAATTGATAGCGAACAAGTATATCAAAATGTTCATGAATTAGAACATCGTCTTTATATTGAAGCAATCAATAAAGTAATGGAGGAATAATATGTTAAAAAAATACGCCTTAATTAGTCTAACAGACAAAAGTAATTTAGAATATTTAGTAAGTAATCTAATAGCTAATGACTTTAGTCTAATTGCAACTACATCAACAGCTCAGGCAATTAAAGATTTTGGTTATGAGTGCCAATTAGTTGAAGAAATAACAGAGTTTCCAGAGATTCTAAATGGTCGTGTTAAAACTTTACAACCACAAATTCATGGTGGAATTCTCGCTGATTTAAATAATGATCATCATTTAGATGATTTAAAGAAACATGATATTAATCCCATTTCATTAGTTGTTTGTAATCTTTATCCTTTTGAACAAGTTTTAGTTAATGAACAAAAAAGACATCAAGCAGTTGTGGCAACAAATAATACAATGGAAATTATGGAATCACAAGCAATGATGGATAACAATATTATTGAAAACATTGATATTGGTGGTGTCACTTTAATTAGAGCAGCAGCTAAAAATTATAAACATGTTACCTTACTTTGCCATCCCGAAGATTATCAAGAATACATAAAACGTTTAGAAGCTGAAACAACGGATAGTGAATATCGTAAACAGTTAGCTTTGAAAGGTTTTATCCATACCGCAAATTATGATGCGATTATCGCTAATTATTTTATGATGGCTAATCAAGAAGATGAATCTGCACAGCTTTTAATTAGTGCTCCTTTAAAACAGAAACTACGTTATGGTGAAAATCCTCATCAAAAAGCTTTCTATTATGAAAATACTATGGCATCATCTTATAGTATGAATACATCAACAATTATTCAAGGAAAAGAATTATCATATAATAATCTTTTAGATGTTGATGCTGGATATAATGCAATTTATGAGTTTGATAAGCCAACAGCAATTGCTTTAAAACATAATACACCATGTGGTATTGGTTTTGCTTCTAATATTTATGATGCCTATCTTAATTGTTATAATGTCGATAGTACTAGTATTTTTGGTGGTATTGTAATTTTTAATCGTACTGTTGATTTAAAACTAGCACAAAAATTAAATGAAATATTCTTAGAGATCATCATCGCTCCTGATTTTTCTAAAGAGGCTTTACAAGAATTTACTAAGAAAAAGAATTTACGTGTTATAAAAGGTAACTATGATAAAGCAAAATATAATAATGTTCAACTGCGTAGTATTAATGGTGGTTATTTAATGCAAGAGGCTAGTCAATTTGAATTAGCATTAGAAGTAGTGACAACTAAGGATGTTGTTGCAGAAGATAAAACGGCATTAGTTAATCTCTACCAAAGTGTAAAAAATGTTAAATCAAATGCGATTATTATTGGTCAAGGAAATGAAGTTTTGGGTATTAGTGGTGGTATGGTATCAAGAATTTCAGCTTGTGAGTTTGCAATACAAAAAGCTTTAGAGCACCCTTCTTATCAAAAAGATAAGCCATTGCTTCTTGCTAGTGATGGATTCTTTCCCTTTAATGATATCATCGATTTAGCGCTTAAATATAATATTAAATATATCATTCAACCAGGCGGTAGCATTAATGATGAGAAGTTGATTAATGCTTGTAATGAAAATGATATGGCAATGATTTTTACGAAAGTAAGATATTTTAAACATTAGGAGGATGAATGATGAAAGTATTAGTTGTCGGTAGTGGTGGTCGTGAACATGCGATTGTAGATAAAGTACAACAATCAAAGCTAGTCGATCAGGTTTATGCCCTACCAGGAAATTATGGGATTGGTTTACAAGCAGAATTAGTGGCAATTGATAGTAATGATAATGATAAGATATTAGCATTCGTTAAGGAAAAAGCAATTGATTTAGTTATTATTGGTCCAGAAAATGTTTTGTTTAATGGTCTTGCGGATGTCTTAATTGAAAATGATATTAAAGTATTAGGCCCAACAAAAGCTGCCTCACTAATTGAGGCTAGTAAAGAATATGCAAAAGAATTAATGGCTAAATATCAAATTCCAACGGCTCAATATCAGGCTTTTACTGATTATAGACAAGCAATGAACTATATAAAAGCTAAAAACAGTTATCCAATAGTTATTAAATATGATGGTTTAGCTGCTGGTAAAGGAGTTTATATTGTTAATAATGAAGCTGAAGCCACTTATGTTTTAGAAGCTTTATTAGTAGAAAAAACCTTTGGTGATGAAGGCCTTATTATTGAGGATTTCTTAACTGGTGATGAGTTTACGCTTTTAGCTTTAGTAAATAACGAAAGGGTTTATCCTTTTCAAACAGCTCGTGATTTCAAGAGAGTCTTTGATAATGATGAAGGTTTAAATACTGGTGGAATGGGTGCTATTTGTCCCTATCATAATATTGATGAAGCAACATTTAATGAGGCTTATGAAATATTGAAGAAAACAGCAGCAGCACTGGTAAAAGAGAATCGTCCTTTTAGTGGTGTTCTTTATGGTGGTTTTATGAGAACAGCTCATGGTGTTAAGGTAATTGAATACAATGCTCGTTTTGGTGATCCAGAAACACAATGTGTCTTAAATAATTTAGCTTCTGATTTGGTTGAAAATATCTTGGATTTATTAAGTGGTAAAGAAGTTAAACTAGAATTTAAAAAACAAACTTCAGTTGGGGTTGTATTAAGTGCCCCAGGCTATCCAGAAGACTATGAAAAAGGAATTGATTTAGCAAATTATTTAACATTACCTTTTAAGATTTTACATATGCAATCACAATTAGAAAATGGAACAGTAATTAGTGCAGGTGGTCGTGTCTTATTTGTTTTAAATGAGGGTAAAGATAGTAAAGATGGCTTTACAAATATCTATGAAGAATTAAATAAAATAACTAAGCATTCATTACATTATCGTAAAGATTTAATGAATTACTAATAAAGTGATTTCAATAAGAAATCATTTTTTTTACTTCGCTTAAAGATACTATTAAAATCTTGTTTAATAATAAACAAGATAATTTCATAAAAAGAGTGTATTTAGATTTTAAAAAGGATATAATGTAATTAATAAAATAAATAAAGGAGATTATTATGAAAAGGATTAAGAGCACTGTATTACTTTTCTTTGTTAGCTTATTTATGTTTGGAATAAGCATTAATGCAACGTCGGCTTTTAATAGCACAGAAATTATTAGTGATATTGAAGCAAAGGTTGCTAAAAAAAGTAATCTAAAGGCTAAAGCAAGTATTTATGATGTTGAACAAGAGTTACACTTTATAGTAGCAAGTGATACAAAAATTGGCAGTGGTAATGATGTTTATTATGAGAATAGCACTACCTCAGGAGGATCAACTTATATTTATCGAAGCTATTTTAAGTTAGTTAATGGAAAATGGTTCCACTATAAAAACTATCTTTCAATTGACGGTGTTGTTTATTACGCTACCTTTTTCTATGATAAGAATCAATGTACTGATAGCACTAAAGCAGCCTATAATTGCGCTACAAAAGATAAGAGATATCCAGGTGAAGCTAGGGTAGCTACCTATGAAGTAATTCAGGCAGGAATTCGTATTGTGATACTTTATGGTAATAATGATTTTGATCATCCTATTGGTTTAAGAGCTTATGATAGTAGTAATACATTGCTTGTCAAAGGCACATATAAGTTATCAAGTAAAGGTGTTTACCTTTCAGGTGTTGAGGAAGAATATGATCGTTATGCAAATGGGAAGTTAAAATCAGTTTATGGTGAAAAGTATGATAGTAAATATAAACTATCTTCTAGTTATGCAAAAATTTATAATAGTAAGTCAAAATTAACATTATATGGAATTAAAGCTAAAACAGGTAAATATACTCACTTAGAAAAAAGAACTTATTATTCAAATAGTAAGTTAAAAACAAAAAGAATTTATAAATATAATACTAAAGGTGTTGAATTAAAAGGATATTATAAGACTTATCGTTCTAATGGAAAAGCTAAAACTTATAAAAAATTGTATTTTAAAAAAGGTAAAGAAGTAAAGATGTATTACTATAAGTACAATAAAAAAGGTCAACTGAAATCAAACAAATATGGTAATGCCTATCGCTATACATCAACAATAAAAAACAAGCGTGTTACAAAGGCAGTTAAAGCAAAATATAGTAAAAAGGGTAAATTAGGAAAAGGATATCAAACTAAAATAACTAAAACATTAAGAAAATTTTAGAAAAGAAAGATAACTAGCAAGCAATTTGGCAGTTATCTTTTTTAATTATTTATCTTTATTTTGAAGTATTTCAATCAGTGTTGTATAAAAAGCTTCATCTAATTCAATTGTTCTTTTTTTGGGATTAATAGTCTTAGTTTTACTTTTTCTCGCTTTTTGATTTAAGTATCGTGATGTTAATAAAGCATCAATATTATTATTAGTTATTTCAAAACCATTAAAATGAATTACTAAAGCATTTTTAGTTAAACAAAGACCTGCTAAAGCATAATCTTGAGTAATAACAATACTGTCTTGATGACAAAGTTCTAAAATTTTATAATCAGCACTATCACTACCCTGATCAACAATAATAACTTCATTGTTAACATTGTTCATTTCATGAGCAGTATCACAAACATAAGTTGCTTTTATCTGATACTCTTGACTTACTTGTTCAATGATAGAAATAACTGGACAGGCATCAGCATCAACTAAAATATTAGACATGCTTAACATCCTCAATTGTTGTTACTTTGAGATTACTATAATCAGATTCAACAATTTTAATTGGCTGGTTTAACACAGTATTTACTAACATAGCATCATCTGTAATTGTGGAATATTTTTTAGGGTTATCTTTCATAATTTGATATGCTTCTTTAATAAGTTCAGTTTTAAAACCTTGAGGAGTTTGGGCAAGATAAGCATGTTGACGCTCAATGGTACTTTCTAGAAAGCCCTCTTTTTCAATGTGAATAGTATCTTTGGCTTTAACAGCTAAGATGGCAGCTTGATAGCTTATGGTACTTTGAGAGATTTTAGTTATTAAGGCATCACTAATAAAACAGCGTGCCCCATCATGAATCAAAACATAATCATTAGTAACTAAAGCTAGACCATTGATAACACTATCATAGCGTTCGTGGCCTCCATGAGTTGTTTTAATTTTATAATCAGCCAAGATGTTTTGAATTCTTTCTTCTTCCTCTTGATTACAAACTACGATAATTTCGCTTATTAAAAAATGCTGACTAAAAGGAAGAAGACATTTTTCAATAATAGTTAAATTAGGTTCAATTTCATAAAACATTTTATTATAATTTAACTTCATTCTACTTCCCTGGCCTGCTGCTAAGATAATAACACTTATCATTTTACCTACCTCTTTGTTCGTTGATTTCTTAAATCGTTAATTACTTTTCTACGTATTTTTTTCTTTTTAATGTTAATTTCTAAAAGATAATTTCCTTTATCTTCAATTAAATCAGGTGAGAATTTAGGAATATTTTCACGACTTTCATAATGCTTAATAATCGAATTTAATTGATTAGCTGCAATTAAATGATTTTTACCTTTACTTCCTTGAGGCTTTGTTTTTGTATTATAGACAACGATCTCAATAATGCGATTAATATTTATTTCTAAAAAACGATTAATGATATGTTTTTTTAACTCAAGTTCATAAAAAGGATTAATGAAAGGATGTTGCTTATTACTACTTTCAACATAAACCCAATCATCTAAAGGATCAATTAAAATATCACCATGATGATTCTTAATCTCTATAAGATAAATAAATTTATCTCCAAAAACAATAGCATCATAATAAGCATAACTCTCTTTGTTTATTGGTAAGATAATTTCTTTAATATAAGGATAATCATATTTTTTATAAATCTTCTTTAATTTACGAAAGATATTTGCTTCGCTGAAAGTTCCAATATAAGAATGTTTAAATTTATAAAACAAAATAATAAGTAAAACAAATACTATCAAATAGATAGCTATGATAATATAGTAGTTGCTAGTAATAAAGTTTATTATTTCTTTCATTTAAACACCCTCTTTACATATCTTAATTTTATCATAAAAAAGAAAAGAATTGTAAATGTTTAGGGTATTTAATAAAAATGTGCTAAAATTATACTATTGAATGAGGTGATTTAATGAAAATAAAATTAGTAATTGATTTTTTAAGTAAGGAAGCTGAAGAAATAATTAACTATCTCTATGAATATCAAAAGAATCAAGTAATCGATTTAGAAATTTATGGACGCTCAATTAACAATGATGAAATTAATCAAGCTTATTATGGTTTATACTATGCGAATAAATACGGTGTTGGTTTAGCATATACTCACGAGATAGTAAAAGCATATCATAGAGATCATCAAGATATTGGTGATTTAAAAGTTGTTGCTCAAACATATGAATTAATTGGTTATGACAAAAACGATATGATTGATGCGCTTATGGAGGGTGATTATGTAGAGATGCATGAGTACTTCCAACATCTTTTTGAAGAAGATAATATTACTAAAGACTGTTTTGCATATTTATATAGTGATCAAAATGATAAAAAAATAGTCATCGGTTTTGAAGAAATAAAAGCTGTTTTACAATAAAAGCATAAATAAAGATAAAAGAAAAAGACATTATGGAAATGTCTTTTTATCTGTTTAGGCTAGAAAGTTCTTGTTGCTTTTGTCGCCTTAACTCTTTTAGCACCATAAAGTTTACCTTTTTTATTGTATTGTGCTCTAACTACTTTTTTGATAGTATAACCATTACTTTTAATTGTTGTTGTATAACGGTATGCTTTACCATATTTATTTGATTTAAGTTGTCCTTTTTTATTGTATTTATAATAATACATTTTAGAAGGTTTACCTTTTTTATAACTTAATTTTTTATATGTTTTAGATTTACCATTAGAATAATATGTTTTGTAATATCCTTTTAGTTTAACACCTTTTGTATTGCTTTTAATATATTTTCTAGCTTTCAATTTATTATTAGAATAATAAGTTCTATATTCTTCATGTGTATAATAATATGTTTTAGCAATCACAGCATAGCCAGTCATTCGTTGACGTGTATCATATGTTTTACGATACCCCCCATTATAAACCATTGACGATCCAGAAAGGTATCTTCTTATAAAATAAATACTCTTTAGTTTTCCATTAGAATGATACGTTCTAGAGTCACTTGATTCTGCTGTTATTACATTTGAAGCATTGACAGTTTGTTTATAAATAGATGTAGGTTTATTGGCTGCATTATAATACGTTCTTTGTGAGAAATTAGTAATATTTGCCGCATTTTTATATGTAGTAGTGTACTTTAATTTTGTTAAGTTATTTTGAAAAGTATCAGTACTAATTCTTGGATAATCTAGTGAACCCTCTCTATCAGTAACGACACAGTTAAACATTGATGCTCCTGTTGTTTTACATTTTGTAGCGTCATAGAAATATGTTTCGATATCAGTGTAGTTGTAGCTTCCATCTTTAGCAATTTGTTGTTCAACATTTTTATAGTGAAACATCTTTCCATTAACATTTTTATAAAAACTTGAACGAATTAAAGTATAATAAGTAGAGCTGGAATTAGTTTGTGTAAAACTATAATCTGTTGTCGTACCAGATTTTGTTCCGCTAGTAAGCCCAAATCTCATATAACCTGTTCTCTTAGCTTCTGTTGAATTGTCGCTCTTTTTTTCAATAGGAGCTTTATTTGTTTCCATCGCTTTTTCGCTGAAGGTCACTTCTGCATTAACAGTAATTCCAAAACCGAACACTGCTACAAATAAAAATACTATTATCTTTTTTAGTCTTTTCATTGTTCTTTCCCTTTATTAAATTTCCCTTTCGATATATTTATACATTCATTATACCTAATTTAAAGTTAAAGTAAATAAAAAAGAGCCAATATATCATAAAAAGATAATAATATATTGTCTAAATGAAGGGATGGTGTGTTTAGAGCAAGTAGAGTGTGGTTATTGTGTTTTTATGAAAAATAGGCCACTATAATAGTAGTCTATTTATTAGATATGTTTAGGTTCCAGATTACCATAATATTTATTGAAGAAAACATCTTCTTGAATGATTGCTTTATTTGGATAGCTAATAATATAGTTGGTCCCACTTACTAAACAAGCATCTAAATTATAACCAATATCTTCATAGCTATCATAACAGCTATCAATACTGTAAATAGAGCCATCATAATCAACAAAGTACTCAACGTAAATAAGTTCCCAAAGCATACTATCGTCAGGGTTTTTCTCATCATAGTAAATGATTGCAGATTTATCGATACCAGAATAGAGAATTTCGCGGTAATCGGCTTTAACATAATCGGACTCTTGAGCTAAGTCTTTATCATAAACGATATCTTCAAAATTATAGATTTTTTGATTCTCGTTGCCGGTTACTCCCTTAAGCATATCTTGTTCATATTGTTGTGTAATTGATGAATCTAAGAAAATAAAAAGTGCACGAAAGGCAATGATAACAATTAAAAATATTACAATAATAATTGCTAGAGTTCTTGCTAGTTTGTTAGATCCACTACCTAAGTTTACATCAAATTCTTCTCTTTGTTTTTTCATCATTAATCACCTATTAATTAATTATACACTTTTCAACAATTGATTTCTATAAGATAGTTGTGTTTTTAATAAATAAACGCTAATATTCTGCTTGTGTGAAGCAGTCGATTATGCTATAATGGTAAAGGCTTTAAATAAATACACATACTATGGATTCAGACCCCGTGTGGCGTAATGCTGGGTGATGTTAGAAGTAGTAGAGGTCAACAACAAGAAAGGAAGATGAATATGGCAGTAGTGTCAATGAAAAAATTATTAGAAGCTGGTGTTCATTTTGGACATCAAACAAGAAGATGGAACCCAAAAATGGCTCCATATATTTACACAGCAAGAAATGATATTTATATTATCGACTTGCAAAAGACAACAAGAAAAATTGATGAGGCTTATAAAGCAATAAAGATGATTGCTGAAAAAGGTGGAAAAGTTTTATTTGTTGGAACTAAAAAGCAAGCTCAAGAAGCAGTTAAAGTAGAAGCAGAAAGATCAGGTTCATTCTATGTTAATACAAGATGGCTTGGTGGAACTTTAACAAACTTTAAGACAATTAAGAAGAGAATTAATCGTTTAAAAGAAATCGAAGAGATGGAAGCTGATGGAACATTTGAATTATTACCTAAAAAAGAAGTAATTCAAATTAAGAAAGAAGAAGATCGTCTAGAGAAATTCTTAGGTGGTATTAAAGAAATGAAAAAAATGCCAGATGCGATTTTTGTCGTAGATCCTAAGGTAGAAAGAAATGCAGTTTTAGAAGCTAGAAAATTAGGAATTCCAGTATTTGGAATTGTTGATACAAATTGTGATCCAGATGATGTGGATTTTGTTATTCCAGCAAATGATGATGCAATTAGAGCAGTTAGATTAATTATTGCTGCAATGTCTGATGCTGTAGTTGAAGCTAAAGGTGGTATCCTTGAAGTAGCATATACTAAAGATGAACCATCACCAGATCGAAGAGCTCCAAAAGAAGCTGAAGAAAAAGATACAACAAAAGCAGAAGCTTAAAGAAAGAAAAGTAAGTGAAGCTTGATGCTTCACTTTTTAATAAAGAGATGGAGGATGTAAAATGAAAATTACAGCACAAATGGTTAAAGAATTAAGAGAAATTACGGGAGCTGGAATGCTTGATTGTAAAAAAGCATTGGAAGCAAATGAAGGAAATATTGAAGCAAGTATTGATTGGTTAAGAGAAAAAGGAATTGCTAAAGCGGCTAAGAAAGCAGATCGTGTTGCTGCTGAAGGTCTAACAAAAATAATTGTAGATGGTAATAGTGCTATAATTGTTGAAATTAACTCAGAAACAGACTTTGTGGCAAAGAATGAAACATTCATTGAATTAATTGACACAGTGGCACAACATTTATTAAAAGAAAAACCAGCAAATGTTGAAGAGGCTTTAAAAACAACAATTGATGGTAAGTCATTAGAAGAGTTTCTTGCAGAAGCTACTTCAACAATTGGAGAAAAAATTGATTTAAGAAGATTTGAAATTATTGAAAAAACAGCTGATGATGTTTTTGGAGCTTATTCACATATGGGTGGTAAGATTGGTGTCATTGTTGAATTAAAAGCAACAGCTGATGAAGCTGGAGCTAAGGATGTAGCAATGCATGCCGCTGCAATGAATCCACAATTTGTAACACGTGATGAAGTATCAAAGGAATTCATTGAAAAAGAAAGACAAATTCAAATGGAATTAACTAAAAATGATCCTAAAACAGCCGATAAACCAGAAAAAGTTTTAGTAGGTATTGTTGAAGGAAAATTAAACAAACAATTAAAAGAAATAGTATTAGTTGATCAAGTGTTTGTTAAGAACTCAGATCAAACAGTAGGAGATTTTATTAAAGGAATGAAAGCAACTATTGGTAAAGTTGTTCGTTTTGGAGTTGGAGAAGGAATTGAAAAAAATGAAGTTGATTTTGCTGATGAAGTAATGTCACAAGTAAATGCAAAATAGACACTATTAGTGTCTTTTTTAGTGATAAGAAAGGGTGTCAATCATGTATGAAAGGGTATTACTAAAATTAAGTGGTGAAGCATTAGGAGGTAATGAGACAGGTATCTCAAGTGAACAAGTAATGAAGATTGCTAAAGAAATCAAGGCTGCAACAGAAACAGGTATTGAAATTGCTATTGTTGTTGGCGGGGGTAATCTCTGGCGTGGTAAAACTGGTGAACAAATCGGAATGGAAAGAAGTAGTGGCGATTATATGGGGATGTTAGCTACGATAATGAATGCCTTAGCTATTCAAAACTCACTTGATTTGTTGGGTGTTGATAGTCGTGTTCAAACTTCACTGCAAATTAATCAAGTAGCTGAACCTTACATTAGAAGAAAGGCGATTCGTCATTTGGAAAAAGGACGTGTTGTTATTTTCGGTGGTGGTACAGGATTACCTTATTTTTCAACTGACACAACAGCAGCACTTCGCGCAGCAGAAATAAATGCCGATGCTATTTTAATGGCTAAAAATGGTACTGATGGTGTTTATGATAGTGACCCAAATAAAAATGGTGATGCTAAAAAATATGAGCATTTAACTTTTAGAGAAATGTTTGATCAGAATTTAGCTGTTATTGATGCAACTGCTTCTGCAATGTGTATGGATAATGGTATTGATTTAATTGTCTTTGATATGAATGTAAAAGGTAATATTAAAAAAGCAGTTCTTGGCGAAGTTAGTGGAACAATAATTACAAAGGAGAGATAAAGAATGAGTCAAGCTATAATTGATAATGCAAAAGAGAAAATGTTAAAAGGTATTGAAAATTACGAGCACAATTTAGTGCAAATACGAACTGGACGTGCTAATCCAGCGATGTTAGATGGAATTACTGTTGATTATTATGGAACTGCAACACCATTAAATCAAGTTTCAGCAATCACAGTTCCAGAAGGAAGACAATTACTTGTTAAGCCGTATGATAAAACATTAGTTGATCCAATTGAAAAAGCAATTAATGAAGCTAATCTAGGAATTAACCCACAAAGTGATGGTGAAAATATTCGTCTTAATATTCCAATGTTAACAGAGGAAAGCAGAAAGCTTCTTGCTAAGGATGTTTATAAATTTGCTGAAGAAGCAAAAGTAGTTATTAGAAATATTAGAAGAGATGCTAATGATAGTATTAAAAAAGATAAAGAATTAACTAAAGATGACATTCAAGCTTATCAAGATGATGTCCAAAAGCTAACAGATGATATGATAAAAAATATTGACGAGATTGCTAAGAATAAAGAAAAAGAATTAATGACAGTATAAAGATATGACTGATAGACATTGTGTGTTTATCAGTTTTTTAATCGACTAAAAATACTATAATAAGATTATAGATGTTAGTTAATTAATAAAGGAGATGATTTAATGAAAACAGTAAGTGATGGTTTTAAACTAGAGAATGGTGTTATGATTCCTTGTGTTGCCTTAGGGACATGGGAATCAGCTGATGGTGAGCAATGTTATAATTCAGTATTAGAGGCCTTTAAACAAGGTTATACACATATTGATACTGCAAAAATCTACGGTAATGAAGTGAGTGTCGGGAAAGCTATTAAAGATAGCGGATTGAGAAGAGAGAGTCTATTTATTACAACAAAATTATGGAATACTGATCGTGGAAGTTATGATGAAGCAATACAAGCCTTTGAAACATCAATGAATAAATTGGATTTAGAATATCTTGATTTATATTTAATTCACTGGCCTAATCCTGAAAAATACCGTGATAACTGGCAGCATATTAATGCTGAGTCATGGCGAGCTATGGAAGATTTATATTTAGCGGGTAAAATTAAAGCAATTGGTGTTAGTAATTTTATGATTAATCATTTAGAAGAGCTTGAGAAAACAGCTCGAGTTAAACCTATGGTTAATCAAATAAGATTATGTCCTGGTGATACAAAAGATGAATTAGTTAAATACTGTCAAGATAAAAATATTATCCTAGAAGCCTATAGTCCTTTTGCACGTGGCGAAGTTTTTAAAATTGACGAATTAAAAGAATTAGCAGCATCGAAAAATAAAACTATTTCACAAGTAGTTTTAAGATGGTGCCTTCAAAAAGGATTTGTATCTCTACCTAAATCAGTAACACCTTCAAGAATTAAAGAAAATACTGAAATTTTTGATTTTGAATTAAACGATGCAGAAATTAGTAAAATAGATAAGGTACAAACTACTTATGATTCAGAGTCAAATGAACCTGATACAATAGATTTTTAAAAGAAGCATATGCTGCTTCTTTATTTTTTATATTTGTTAATATTTATCTCTAGATAACTTTTCAAATCATTGAAAGTTATTTGTTAATATCATAGTAATTTACTCTTTATCAGTTTCTTCAGTTGTTGGTTTTTCACGACTAGGATAGCCTAAAAAACTAACTTTTTCAGCAACAACTTCAACATTTTTGCAAGTTGTTCCTTCTTGGTTTTTGTAAAGTGAAGTCATTAAACGACCTTTTACCCCAATCACGCTACCTTTAGTGCAATAGTTATATAATACAAAACACGCTTATTCTTACTGAATTATAGCGTGTTTTCTTTATTTTTAACTAACATTTATTAACTATTTTTAATTTGACTTAATTCTCTACTGGCGACGAACTGGCGATGGAAATAAAATTAGTCGTTTTTGTCGCCACTAGTGATTTTAACACCCAAATTGTCCATCACGTTAACTATTGGATCCTCTGACTTTGGAATTGCATGAGCATATGTTCTAAGTGTAACTGTAGGATTAGCATGACCTAAGTTATCAGCTACTCTTTTAATATATATATCGTTCTCTAAAAGAATAGTAGAGTATGAGTGCCTAAAGCCATGTGGTGTTATTACCTTATCTAAGTCAGCTCTTTTAATAGCTGTGTTTAGTGGTCCTCTAAAATTATCAGCTGTAGGTTTATGGAATAGAAAACTATTGTTGTGAACTGGTCTAGTTCTTTTCACATCTTCTAAATAAAACTCAATCAATTCAATTATCAAACGAGATACTTCTACAGTTCTCTTTTCTCCATTCTTAGTTGTTTCTTTAATTATTCTTTTACCATTCTCATTTTTACCAACAGTTCTTCTAACAACTAAAGTATTATTATCAAAATCGATAGCATCGATTTTTAATGCTGATACTTCACCAGGTCGCATACCGCTATAAAACATAATAGCGGCTTTTAGATAACTTTCAGGAGAAGTAAACTGAGCCATCACTTTTTCAAATTGTTCATAACTAACAAAATTGTTTTTAGCTTTCTCACTTTTTTGATAAGGCAAAGGTTTGATATGTCTAAATGCATCTTTTAGATCTAAGTTAAATGTTAGATCAGCAAACCAATATACTCTTTTTAGAACACTCATTGCCTCGTTAATAGTATTGTTACTTGCTCCATCTTTTGAGTACTTTACTCTAAAACTATTAATCATTGCATAATCGATATCCTCAACAAGAGTATCACCGAAGTAATTATGTAGAACACCATTCATATATGTTCTATCGTTTAAACGAGTAGAATCAGCGACTTCAAGTTTTCTAGCAGCGTCATATAATTCAGCAGCAGAAGCAAAAGTGATGTTAGTTGGCTCAGTATGATTAATGTAGAATTCTATTCCAGCTAGATATGCTTCCTTTTCACTTTTAAAACCATATCTTCTTTTACGTTTTGGAACGTAAGCATTAAAATACCATTCACCTTCATGTCCTTCCCTAGTATCTCTACTAGTCTTGACTTTAACATCTCTATCTATTTTTTGCTTTTTCTTTTTTGCCATGTTATCATCCTTTTTAAATATGTACAAAATATAAAAATCAATAAACAATATGTTGTTTTTTTAAAAATCTATGTTACAATAAGTATACCGAAGAGGAATACCTCTTGTCAGGTCTACATTGAGATTGTCAAACTTGTTTTTAAGCGTATAGTAAGTACGCGGCACTCGATGGAACACTCGCACTTTGTGTGGGTGTTTTTTTTACGGCAAATATAGTTTAACGAGTGTATTTGAATTTAATTTTTTTCTTTGATCAGTTAAATAATAGTGTCTCATATTGCCAACAAAAATGTCAGCTGCTTGAATTAAATAATTATCTTTAGAGTCACAGTAATGAACATCGCATGTCATACTGTCCAAAATTGGTGTAAAGGTAATGGCATAATTGAAGTTACTAACACCATTTACTAGTTCTTCATAAATTGACTCTTTCAAATTATAATATCCATTAGATTTTGTGGAACTTTGATCAATAGAAAGAACTAAATTGATAGTGTTACTAATATTACCACTATTTAATTCATATCTAACAACCTCTTTAACAATTCTTTTTATTGAATAATCTTTAAATCTTCCTCTTGCTCCTTTATTTTGAATAATACTTTTATTAAGTTTATTATTTGAAATAATTACAGCATATGTTAACGAATGTTGTTTGATTAAATTAGTCAATCTACGAAGGTGCTTTGGTTCAATCATATTATGCTTAATTTCTGGGCATTTTTTATTGCAATTTTCAGGTTTGTCGCTACAATATTTACACTTTAACTCAGAGATTATACTGAAGTATTTTCTTTTAAAATCATTTTTTTGCTTCTTTGCTTGAAACCAAATACCACCATAGATTGCTACGCTCTCATTTTGATTTATTAAACCAGACTCGTCCATATATAGATATAAATCATCACTCATTCACATTCCTCCTTTAAAAAAAACATCTATTCTTCATATAAATCAATAGAAAACCAAAACTCATTGGCTTCCATGTTATAGTCTCCACTTAGGAATGTGCTTGTCGACTTAGATTCAAGCATACTTATATACTCATCGATACTTTCAAATCCTAAATCATAATTTTTTGTTTTCTCGTAAAAAGATATTGCACATGTAAAGCCATCACTAATTGAAACAGGCGTGTTTGCTACTATATTTTCACTTGCCATTGACATAAAAACTCTTGTCAGTCTTTCATTTTCAAAATGAGTAAAGATGACACAATAGTTATCATCATAAGATATTGTTTTAACAGCATTATCGTTAGTATTAATTGTTCCAGATAATGCAGTTGATAATTCATCAATGTTTGTTATATTTTCTTTCTCACTGCTCCCACATCCTACAATCAACATAATCATTAATAATAAACTTGTTACTTTCTTCATTTAATTCCTCCTATCTTTCAATTAAAGAGCCTAAGGGCTCTTTTTTTATTTTAATACAACATTATTTGTATACTTAATTATTTTGCCAATATCACCATTTTCTATAGTGATGTCTTTTTGCGTAGTTTTTAATTTTTCTCCTTTACTACCATACATTTTTTTGTATTCTTCAGGTTGTGTACCAGTTGAAGAAATAGTTATCTCTAATTTATATGTGCCTTTTTGTAAAGTTGCGCCATTTTGTGTGAAAGTATCGCTATCAAAAAAGCCATCTTTAACTTCAAATTTATATTGTCCATTATAGTCTATTTTTTTGTTTGAAAAACTAATAATTCCTTTTGTCCCATCAGGAAGATTAGTATAACAATTGATATAAAACAGTCTATCCTTAGAAAACTCTTCAACTTTTAACTCAATATTAATAGTATCACTTTTTTCTTTACTATTATTTGTTTTTTTATCTTCATCTTTTTTCTCAGGTTTTGATACTTGTTTTTCAGGATCGTTTATTCCTGTATCTGTGTCTGGAAAAATTAAACCTATTACAATTAATATTGCAAAAAAGGCAACTACGCCAACAATTATTTTTTTACCAATTTTCTTCAATCTTATTCTCCTTTACTTATAACAATTTTCTTTAGTATTCCTACAACTCTAAAATCATCTTTATCATCTACTTCAATATCATCATATTTGCTATTAGCAGACTGTAGCGAAATCAAGCCACTGTTAAACTTTTTAAACTTTTTGATGTAATCCTCACCATTTAAACTAAATGCACCTATTTGACCGTTTTCGAGCGTTTCTTGGCGTTTGAATAATAATAGTGAATTATTAGTTATATGCTCATCAATCATTGAATCACCTTTAGCAACTACAAGAAAGTAATCATTGAAGTTTCCAATTATCCAAGAGTTAGGAATGTCAAAAGTTTCTGTTGTCAAATAGTCTTCATTATTCTTACCTAGACCACATGAGCCTTCGCCAATTATCCGCACAGGGAAGTGATAGACATCATCAGTTGTTTGAACTGGTTGTATATTAATGTCATTGCCTAATAGATAATCAACCGATACATTAAAGTATTCTGATAAAGTGAATAGAGACTGTTGAGATGGTTCATGTGTTCCTCGTTCATAATTTGATATTGTTGCTCTATCTACACCTAGAAGTTCAGCTAAATCTTGTTGTGTTATTTTTCTATTAGATATACTTGATTTAGCTTCTCTTAATTCTTTTATCTTATTCATAAGTTATATCACCTTCCTTGTGAGATATTTTAACATAGTAAGTTTTAATTACAATATAAATTAAGAAAAACTTACATAATCTATTGACAGTTAGATTTTCTTACTATATAATATGAGATAACGTAAGATAATCTCACGTTAAATATTTAGGAGGTGAATGTATGGAGAGTCCTATTAAACAAGATAGAGAAAAGAAAAAGCTTACTCAAGAAGAACTAGCAAAAAAAGTTGAAGTTACAAGAGAAGCAATATCACAAATAGAAAGAGGAGTATTTACCCCATCATTAAAAAGAATAAAAATAATTGGGGATGTATTAGGTGCTAGTAATAAACGTAGACAAGAGTATTCAGATTTCTTTTGTGAGTTTAGCAAAGGGAAGGAGTGATGATATGAAAGCATATATAGGAACATTAGAAGAAATTAAAGAGAATGTATTAGCGAACCCAAGTCTAATTGATGTGGGAGAGATTAAACAGCTAAGTGAACTTGTGGATTTTGTAATATACTACTCTGCATCTGAAAATGTAAATTTTCAAAATAAAAAACTAAGAGAAGAATTAAATAAAGAAATTGTTGAGAGTTTATAATCAAAATAAAACACCACTATTAGCGGTAGTGATGTTTTACAAAAAAAGATTAATCATTTGGATCGCTCTCAACACCTACAATGTTGTCGCTGATATGACAATTAATGCTTGTAATATTATGAGTGTTTATAATTTTATGTTTTGGATTACCTTTAGGGTTGTAAGTTTCAATAAAATCTTTATTTTTTAAATAATTCACTAATGATGAGGTTGTATGATCGTTTAAAGATAGACCATCAACTAGACTGTTTTCATTTAAAGTAACTGTATTACTATTATCTAAATATATTACAATTGATTTTAATAAATGCACAATAGCACCTCCTTTCATTAATATTAGACAAGTAGTATATTACTTATCTAATTAAAGTATAACACAGGAGGTAAATTAAGAAAGAGGTGATAAGGTGATTAACCTAAGACATAAATTAAATGAACTTGAATTAACAGTAGAAGAAATAGCAAAAGAGTTAAATGCTGAGCATTATATGGTAGAGGATTGGATTAACTCTAAAACAGTTCCACCCCCGCAATGCATAGCTAATTTTTGTGAGTTATTAGACATTGGACTAACTGAGTTATTCAAAGCAGTAGAATATCAAAGAAGATCGGAGGCGAGTAGAAATGCAGTTAGGGATAAATGTAAAAGAAATAACGATTAATGATCGCCAAGTATCTATTAATGAAGTAAAAGATGGTTATGGTGTTTGTTATGAAAGTGCAAGAAAAATGGTTAAGAATGCACAAATCTATGCAAAAGAAAAAGGACATTACATTTATGAAACAAGCGGGATAGCAATTCTATCAATTATATTAGAGTTGTATGGACCATTTGTTAAAAATATTGATGAAGTTCTAGACATAGAAAAAGGCACTAGCACGAACTAGTACCCATTAATAAAATATCAAGTAAATTATAGCATTAATAATAAAAAATATCAATTCTAGGAGGAAAAGATATGAAAGATAATATTAATTATTTATTAAGAATATATGACACTATTAAAAATAATTCTGGTATATCAAGTAAAGAGTTAGCTATATTATTTAGAACAGATGATGCTGGTATAAGAAAAAGTATATCCGAATTAAGAGATTTATTTATGAAGATAGAGTTGAGATGTTTATATGCACTACTGATAAAGGATATTTCTTGAGTAAAGAATTATCAGATGCTGAGTTGGTTTATAATCGTTATCTTAAGCAAGGAAAGACAATGCTTTATAAAGCAAGTCAAATGCGTAAGAAGATGATGAATGAGAATAATATTCAATTAGATATCTAGGAGGATATAAAAATGTTAGATAGAAATAGTTATGAATTAGAACAATACGAAAGAGACCAAGAAAGAGAGCAAGAGAAATTAGATAATTTCTGGTCAGATGCTTTGACTAGGTTCTCTGAGGATATACAAAACATTTTATTAGATATTGGTGATTTAGCTAAAGATGATTATGGATTAGATGAATTTGATCCAAGAGATGTTATTGAAGAATTAATTTATTAAAAGGAGAATAACAAATGGAAACGAATGATAAAGATTTAGATGTTACAAAAATGAACATATTTGAGAAAATGCAAGCGATCAGTAATGATATTGGCTTTATACAAAAAGAGTTAAATGTAGCTACTGGGAAAACATCATCCTATAAAGCTGTATCTGAAAGGGATGTTATAGCTGAGACAAAAAAATATGAAAAACAATATAGATTGTATTCTTTAGTATCAGAAGTAAAACTTTTGAACAGTGAAAGATTTACAAACAGCAAAGGCAATATTCAGTTTGATGATCGAGTTGAAGTCACAATGGATATTATTAATCTTGATAATACAAGTGAGATATATAAAGTTAAAACGCTTGCTAGAGGCTTAGATGGTGGCGACAAAGGTTTTGGGAAAGCTACCACTTATGGAAGAAAGTATGCGTTGTTAAATGCTTATAAATTAGGAACAGGTGAAGATCCAGACAACGAAAAAACTCCAGAACAACAAGAACAAGAAATAAATGATTTTAAAGCAAATGTTATTAATATTTTAAACAACAATGAAGAATATAAAAACAAATTAATCGTAAGTTTTGGAATAAGTGAATTAGAAGATATGACTGATGATCAATACAAATCAGCATATTTAGCTATACAGAAAAAAGGACTAGAGTAATGTATACAATTGGTAGTGGTCAAACAAAATATTTACTTTCTAAAAATAAAGAAAGCAAAACTTACAAAAAGTTTTTAAGTCAATTTTTTGGTATTGAGAAAGTTGTCTATAACGCTTATGCATCTCCAATAGATGCTGCTAGAATAGGTCAAATAACAGAAGATAGATATTATGAACAAATGGATGATGGTTGGTTTACACAAACAAAAGTTGTTAATAAGGATATGAATGTCTTGATAGCAAGTTTAGATGTTTCTAAATTAGTGAATGGTAAAGTTATAGATTTTGAAGAAGTTAAATCACTGTTTTTTATAGAGTTTATTGAATTAGATGAAGATACAGATATAAAAGTTAAATTTAAAAACTACTATAACCAGATACAACATCAGTTGTTATGTAGCGGTTTAAATGAAGCTACACTTACATTTATATGTGTTTATGACTATAACGATGAAGAAGCATATAAGCGAGTAATAGAAGATAAAGATATTAAAAAATATAAAATTAGTAGAGATGAAGATGTATTTAATCAAATAATTGAAAATGCAAAACCATTTCAGTTAATGAAAAATTATCTAGAAAAGTAAAAGGAGGCACATATATGAATGATTTAATTTATAAATGGGAAGAAGCAAACTTATCTAAAATATCATCATATTTAGATACTCATAATGTGTTTATAGTGATGCAAGATAAGCGAGATAAAACCTATTCTCAAATTAAGTTTATGTATGTGCTTTTAAATGAGCTTGCTAAAGAGTTTTATGGTGATGCAAGTAAAGAAACAGTTGAAGAATTAAAAAATGCTTTGTATTCAGATTTTTGTAAAGCTAATAGTTTAGATTTTTATAGAACTAAAACAGCTAGTGTTACTGAAATGAAGTTATTTATTGATTGGTTAATTAAGTTAATGGCTCAACAGTATGGAATAACATTAGCGTTAGACTTAGTTGAAGAAGACTTTAAAAGCAGTTGGATCTACGCAATGACTTGCTCAAGAAAATGTGTTATTTGTGGTAAGCCACACGCAGATATACATCATACAAAAAGAATTGGTGCTGGTCGCGATAGAACAACTGTTGATCACACTAAATATAAAGTAATTAGCTTATGTAGAGAGCATCATACAATAGAGCATTTAACAGGAATATTACTTAAAAATAATGGATTATATGGTGTTAATTTAAGTAAATATGATTTTGATGAGTTAGGTATAAAAGGAACTTATGAAGAAGATATAAAGGAGATGTGAGTATGAAAAAGATACTTGAATATATCAATGATAATACAGAATTTACAAAAAGTGACAAGGTATTCTATTAC
>JAJDGJ010000014.1 GCA_030265585.1 Erysipelotrichaceae bacterium OttesenSCG-928-M19
ATTGTACCATCAATAACTTGTCTTGTTAAAAGTGGAATAATCAAACTAGCTGCTGATGAAATAAGTGCAACTATTAATGAAAAAGCAATTATCTTCTTTGAAGGTTTTGTTGAAGCAATTAATTTTAAGATTTTATTATTATTATTCATATTTTCACTCACCCTTATAAGTCATTTCTTTATTAATCCACCTAATATTATATACTATTTTTTTTACATTAGTATGTTTTTTAATAGGTGGTCCTTATTTTATAGTGAGTGGTCACATTAAGGCAAACAAAAAGCATTTTATTAAATGCTTAATTGTTTTATTATCGTTGCTTGGCCTCCAACCCAGATTGTTTCATCTTCTAGTTTAACAACAATCTCACTAGGTAAGTCCATAATATCACCTTGGAGAAAATGAATCTCCTCATTACCTTTGATATAACCTTTATTTTGAAGATAGACATACATTGATCCACTAGCCGTCCCCGTTGCACTTTCCTCATCAATCCCAACCGCTGGACCAAAGTTTCTTGTATAGTATTTATTTTTTTCAATTGAACAAACATGGAATCCAGTCATTTGATGTTTATTACTATAGGCAATCATTCTTGAAAAATCAACCTTTAGGTTTTTTAAAGTTTCATTACTATTTACAATTACCATAGCATCTGGCAAACCAACTGCTATCTTTTTAGGTATATTAACAATCTTTTCACTTTCAATACCTAATATTTCAGCACATTCTACCTTATCCAAATCTTCATGAATAATAGGTTTAGACATTTCCATTAAAACATTTTTTTCATTACACAACACTTTAAGTTTACCAGCCTTAGTATATTGATAAGCAACTTCCTTATTAATATAACCATTTTCTTTTAAAACATGAAATGTAGCAATTGTTGCATGACCACATAAATCCACTTCTTCAGTTGGTGTAAAAAAAGATACATTAAAATTATTATCTTCAAATACTTCAATGAAAGCTGTCTCACTATAACCATATTTTTTAGCGATAGCTTGTTTATCGCTATCACTAAGTAAATTATCCATGACAACAACACCAGCTAAATTACCACCGGCACCATCTTTTGTAAAAGCACTTACTTCAAAAGCTCTCATTACATCAACCTCCTTATAATCTAATTTTATTAATTATATCATACTATTAAACTTGCAGTTACTATTTCAATAAATTTCTTGCTTCTGCTGTTAGTGGTATTAAGTCACTTTGATCAATTAAAGATAAATTAAACTTGCGATTTAATGCCGCAAAATGTTGGACACCAAATTTAATACGATTTAAATATGAAAAGACACCAATTGCACCCGTTGGAAAATGGTTTGCCTCGCTACCATAAATAGCTCTTAAATCTGGTAAATCCGCAAAAATATCAGTTATTGTTGAGCCATATTGCTTTAAGTTAATAGGCAATTTATCAGCTTTGATTAATTCACCAATATTCTTACCACTATTAGCAGCAGCCATACTAGCACGACAAATTCCAACCACCTTAATATATGGCGCACCAAAAGCTAAAGCCTTGTAGACTTGATCCTCACTACTAAAGCCACCAGTAATAGCAATATCTGACATCTCTAAGCCTTCTTTTTCTAGGACAACAGCTGCCTTACAAATTTCCTTTTGAATCATTATTGGTGGTAAGCCCCATTCATTCATCATTTTACATGGGCTATAACCTGAACCGCCACCCGCACCATCGAATGTTACTAAATCAACATCATTACTTGCTGCAATTCTTAAAACTCTCTCAATATCTTTACTATCATAGCCTGCCATTTTAAAATAGATATTCTTTATTCCTTTTGCTCTCAAATCTTTGATTCTTTTTTCAAAATAGGCTTCATCCCACATTGGGAAAGCACCACAATAATAGAAATTAAGTTGTTCCCCAGCTTCAATAGCTTTAATTATTTCACTATCTTGGGGATCTGGATAAACATAACCACCAATCTCCTTTTTAGCAAGTGCAGCTTGGTAATCATTCATCCTTACAATTGGTTGTGTTCCTTTGGCAGATTGACCGAATTTAAATTCAACAGCTTCACAATTACAATGCTTAATAGCATATTCAATTAAACCTTGTTGGTCATTTTCAGTATTAACTTGAAGAATTATTTGCCCATAACCATGATAATACTTATTAAATGAATTATAAATATCCATTAACAATGGAAAAGAAGTAATCAAACCATTAGTAACCTTTAAATTAGGATCTTTGGTATGAGAATCTTCTCCAATAACACAGCAAACGCCAGCCATTGCTGCTCCACTAAAGTAATCTTGCCAATTCAATTTAATTAAAGCTGGTAAAATAACTGGTAGCTTTAATTTAACCGGATGTTTTTTTCCTATCACTAATTCAGTATTAACATCAAAAATAGTTGGAAAAGCAATCTTAGAACTTAAACCTTCTGCTCCAAAAACACGACCATTAATATTAAAATGTGAGTAATCAATTGGATAATCCTTCTCTGAAGCTACTTGATTATCTCCTGTATTAGTTGGATAAACACTAATCTTACCACGGATGGCTGAAAGTCCTAATTCGCATGTTCCAATACAACTAGCATCACATAATGAGCACATTCCTGATTGCGGTGAAAGTTTATCACTTCTCATCTTAGTATCATTAAAATTAGATGCTAAACCTGGATTAAAAGACATAATCTACTCCTCCTTTTTTCAAATGTATAATTCTTTATTCTTAGTATACTACCCCTTATTGTTTTAAGCAATATTACAAAAAAAAGAAAGTAGTTAGCTACCTTCTTTAATTACTTATCTTTGCTTTTAAACAACCATTTCTAATGCTATTTTTATCATATCATTAAATGCTGTTTGTCTTTGCTCAGCTGTTGTTGCTTCTTCAGTTACTAATGAATCTGAGATTGTCAACAAACAAGCAGCTTGTTTATTTAAAACTTGAGCATTTGAAAATAAGGCAAATGACTCCATCTCGACACATAGACAACCATGTTTATCATAATAGTCACTAGCTTTATTTTTATTTTCACTATAGAAAACATCACTAGAATGAATTCTTCCTTTAATTAAATCAATCCCTAACTTTTCAGCATTTTTCTCAAGCTCACTATTTAATTTCTCACTAGCTTTCATGATTGTAGAATCATCATTTTTTTGAACTAGTGCAAAACTACTTTCAGAAAAACATTCATCTACCAAAACGACATCAAATAATCTTAAATCTTTAGTATAAGCACCAGCTGAACCTACTCTTATAATGTTCTCAACATCATAAAACTTAAATAATTCATACGAATAGATACCAATTGAAGGCATTCCCATTCCTGAACCCATTACTGATACTTCTTTACCTTGATAAGTTCCCGTATAACCCAACATACCTCTAACATCGTTAAATTGTTCAACATTGTCTAAAAATGTTTCAGCAATATATTTAGCTCTTAAAGGATCGCCAGGCATTAATACTGTCTTGGCAATCTTTCCTGTTGGATTAATATGTGGTGTTTTTATTGTTTTACTCACGCTATTTTACTCCTTTAATTTCAATATTTTTACATAATTGTAAATAATTATTCATAAGAAATACACAAAAAATTTGCTTCAATGACACAACATTTTTTAAAAATGTTATATAATGGTTAATGTAAGGGAAAACCTTACAATATTCTTCATAAATTTCTCCAGTGAAAAAGTCACCCTTAGTGGTGGCTTTTTCCATGTTTTTTTATTCTACTAAACTCATTGCCTCTTTATCAACAACTAAAGTTATATTATCATGATCTAGTAATACTGATGCTGGAAAAGCTTCACTACGATAACCCTCTAACAATTCTTTAACTGTTTTAGCCTTATTTTTGCCACTAATTAAAAGTAATATTTTCTTAGCTGCCATTATCTCACTAATACCCATTGTAATAGCATACTTTGGTACCTCATCTAAATTATTAAAAAAACGTTTATTACTTTCTCTAGTTTCTAAAGATAACTCAGTAATATGTGTTTGACTAGCAAAAGATGTTCCTGGCTCATTAAAACCAATATGACCATTTTCACCAATTCCTAGTATTTGAATATCTCTTTCTTTAAGAGCTAATTTTTTTATATAATCATTAACAGCCTCATTAGCATCAACTAAATCACCAGCTGGAATGTTAATATTATCAGGTTTAATATCAACGTGATTAAATAGATTGTCATTCATAAAATAGTGATATGATTGTTCATGGTCTTTATTTAAACCTAAATATTCATCTAAGTTATAACAAATAGCATCCGCAAAAGATATAATATTATTTTTAGATGCCGCCACTAAATTCTGATAGGTTCCAATTGGTGTTGAACCTGTAGCTAAACCCAGAACAATATCCTTCTTTTTTTGCATCTCTTCAATAATGATACTTGCTGCTACTTCACTTAATTCATCATAATTCTCTGTGATTAAAACTTGCATTATTCCACATCCTCTCGCTTTATTATATCATAAACTATAATAGTATTTGAATTTTTTTTATAGATAACCTATAATTGATTTAAGGAGGTTTATGCAATGGAAGAAATAAAACTCACAATCATAGATCCAATTGGGATTCACGCTAAAGTTGCAGCAGGAATTGTAAATATTGCTAGTCAATATGAAGCTGATGTCTATTTATTATATAAAAACGAAAAAGCAAATATGAAATCAATTTTAAATATATTAGCTTTAGGTATTAGTACTAATGAAGACATTACTATAGAAATATCAGGTGTTGATGAACTTGAAGCTAGTCAAGGAATCTTTAATTATTTTTATAATAATAAACTAGCTAAATAGATATGTACATAATATGTCCATTCTTTTTTGCACATATTTAGTATATAATAAGCACGTAAGATGGAATATCTTACAGTAATAATCCCCCCCTCATAAAGAAAAAGTCCTATTTTATTAGGGCTTTTTCTTCGTTAACTCAATTCAATAATTAGATCTCTTAAGCGTGCTGCTTCTTCAAAATCAAGACTTTTAGCAGCCATATTCATTTCATCTTTAAGCTGATCAATTAATTTATCTCTTTCTAATCTAGTTAACTTATTCTTATTTTTCATTTGACTAATAACATCATCCACAACTTCTTTACTCTTGATATTCTCACGAATATCTTTTTTTATTGTTTGTGGAATTATATTATGTTCAAGATTATATTTTTCTTGAATCTCACGACGTCGTGCTGTTTCATTAATTGCATAATTCATACTATCGGTTATTCTATCTGCGTACATAATAACACGACCATTATCGTTTCGTGCTGCACGTCCAATTATTTGTACAAGCGATTTACTAGATCTCAAAAACCCTTCCTTATCAGCATCCAATATACAAATCAGACTAACTTCAGGTAAATCAAGACCTTCACGCAAAAGATTAATACCTACTAAGACATCATATTTACCAGCACGTAAATCATTAATTATTTCAATACGTTCTAGTGTTTTAATCTCGTGATTCATATGGGCAACTTTTAATCCTTTTTCCTTTAGATAATCAGTTAACTCCTTAGCCATTTGAACTGTTAAAGTTGTAATTAAAGTTCTTTCATCTTTTTCAATTTGCTTATTTATTTCATCAAAAATATCATCTACCTGACCAAGTGGCTTTCTTACTTCTACTTTAGGATCAAGTAAACCAGTTGGTCTAATTATTTGTTCAACAATTTGGTGATTAACTTGTTCTAACTCATAATCCCCTGGTGTTGCTGAAACATATATTTTTTGATTAGTTACTTCCACAAATTCTTCAAAACGTAAAGGACGATTATCTAAAGCACTCTCTAATCTAAAACCATAATCAACTAGTGTTTGTTTACGTGCTCGATCACCATTAAACATACCTCTAATCTGTGGCAGCATAACATGAGATTCATCTACAACCACAAGAAAGTCATCTTTAAAGAAATCTAATAATGTATATGGTTTTTGATCCTTTGCTCTTAAATCAATATGACGAGAGTAATTTTCAATTCCAGGACACATACCAAATTCTTTTAAGAGTTCTACATCATGAGAACATCTTTGTTCTAACCTTTGTTTTTCAAGAAGTTTCCCTTCATTTTCAAAATAAGCTAGACGATGCTTCAACTCAGCTTCAATTCTTTTAATTGCTTCTTGCATTCTCGCTTCTGAGGTTGCATAACCATGAGCAGGAAAAATTCTTAACACAGGATAAGTTTCAATTTTTCGCTGATTTAAAATATCTAACATAGCAATACTTTCAATTTCATCATCAAACATTTCAATACGATAGAAAAATGAATTAGCCCATGAAGGATAGATATCAATAATATCCCCTCTAACTCTAAAACAACCACCTGTTGGCTCTACATCATTTCTTTTATACTGGCGATCCACTAAATTATTAACAACATCTTTTCTTGTTACTTCCATTCCAACACGAACAGTATAGACCATTGACTCATATTCTCTAGGATCACTAGCACCATAAATACAAGCGACACTTGCCACAACAATGACATCATTTCTACTCAAACAAGAATTTAAAGCACTACCACGTAGCATCTCAATCTCAGCATTTGATTTAGTTGTCTTATCAATATATGTATCACTACTTGGAAGATATGCTTCTGGTTGATAATAATCAAAATATGAAACAAAGTATTCCACTCTATTATCTGGAAAAAACTCTTTTAGCTCACTATATAATTGACCAGCTAAAGTTTTATTATGTGCTAAAACTAAAGTTGGTTTATTAACATTCTTAATTACATTAGAGATAGTAAAAGTCTTTCCTGTTCCCGTTGCCCCTAAAAGCACTTGTTCCTTTTTACCTTTTAAGATACCATTGGTTAGTTCTTCAATAGCTTTAACTTGATCTCCCTTTGGTTCATACTCCGAAACCAATTTAAATTGCTCCATATTTATACCTCCATTCATTGCTCTCTAATTCTATCAAAAATCAGCATAAAAGTATAGTTGAATAGTTTCTTAATTTCATGTTTATTAAATAAAAAATGATTCTATTTCAAAAACAATGCTCAAAACTAAAATCACATTATAAAAAATACTTAGTCTTCTTTTTTAACTAATTCTTCATCACCTTCTATAGTTATAACAACCAAATCAGGTCGATTATTTATTCTTGGTTTACGATTAACTACTAAACCACCACTTACTAACATCTTTACTTGGTCATTTAATTGATAAATACCTTTTGTATATTTAGGAAATAAACCTTGTTGCGGTGCAAATAGTCCTTTCTTGCCTTTATTAAATCTAAATTGACCACCATGGGCATGACCACAAAAAATAAGATCATAGTTACTTTGTTTATATAAACTAACTAACTCTGGATGATGAGATAGTAAGATACTAAAATAATTGTCATTGTAAGTTATCTTATTTAGTCTTTCTAATTTAGTTTCTGATCTTTGCCAATAATGATTACCCTCTTCATCATCTAGTCCCGCAATATTTATCGTATTGTCTTTGATAGTTACTTGCTTGTTTTCATCAACTAACCTTATAATATTATATTTTTCTAATAATTTAAACAAGCGTTCAATATCATTATCACGATATTCATGATTACCTGCCACATAATAAGTAGGTGCTAAATTAGTAATTTTCTTAAAAAGATTTTCACAATTTACAAGTGGCTTATTTTCTTCAAAGATATCGCCACTCATGACAATCAAATCAGGTTGTTCATTTTTAATTGCTGTTAGCAATTCTCTTTGTTCCTTACCAAAACTTGTTGAATGTAAGTCACTAAGTTGAATTATTGTAAATGCTTGTTTAATTTTATTTGTTGTAATCCTATAATAGTTAACTTCTAATCTCTCATCTCTAAGTAGATAACTAACTAATACTAAAACAGCAATAATTATTAAAAGTAATAGCAAAATAATTTTAATCAGTCCTTTTTTATTTTCTACTAATAGATTACCTTATTCACATATAAATAACAAGGTTTCCAAAATAGTAAAGTTTCAAGCTTTTTCCTTATTTATCCATTAATTTTCTATTTAGCTGAAATAACATTTATGCTATAATAGGCATGAGGTGGAAAAATGAAAATAAATGCTATTGTTCTAGCTGCTGGAAAAGGAACTAGGATGAAATCTAAATATCCAAAAGTAATCCATAAACTTTTAGATAAACCAATGATTATGCATGTAATTGCTAATCTAAAAAAAGCTAATGTTTCTAATATTATCTCTGTGGTCGGTTATCAAGCCGAGTTAGTTAAAGAGGTTGTTAAAGAAGAAAGTCAATATGCTTATCAAAATGAGCAACTAGGTACAGGTCATGCTATCATGGTTGTTGAAGAATTATTAAAAGATCAACAAGGATTAACGATTGTTATTTGTGGTGATACACCTTTAATATCTTCTGAGACTATTGAGGCCTTGATTGAACATCATCTTCATCATAAGAATAGTGCAACAATTCTTACCGGTGTTCTAGATGATGCATTACAATATGGACGTATTATTCGTGATGAAAATAATAATGTTAAAGAGATTGTTGAATATAAAGATGCCGATGATACGATCAAACAAATAAAAGAGTTCAATACAGGTACTTATATTTTTGATAATCAAATTCTCTTTAATTTAATTAATCAATTAGATAATGATAATGCTCAAAATGAATATTATTTAACAGATATAATTGCTATTATGTATCAGAATAAATTAAAAGTAGATGGTTGTATTCTCAATGATTTAGAAGAAACAATTGGTATCAATGATCGTAAGACACTTGCCTATGCTCAGAAGATCATGCAAGAAAAAATCAATGATAAATTAATGGCTAATGGAGTGAGTATTATTGATCCAGCATCAACCTATATTGGCAGTGATGTCACAATTGGTGCTGATACAATTATTAAAGCTAATACACATCTTTATGGTCCAACTTCCATAGGAGAAGATTGCTTAATTGGACCTAATACTGAAATTGTTAATTCGATTATTTTAGATAATACAACAATCATTCATTCCCATGTTCATGATTCAACAATAAAAAACAATGTAAAGATTGGTCCTTATGCTAGACTACGTCAACACTGTGTTATTGAAGATGATGTTAATATTGGTAACTTTGTTGAATTTAAGAAAACCGTTTTTGGTAAACGAAGTAAATCAGCTCATCTCTCTTACTTAGGAGATAGTATAGTTGGTAATGATGTTAATATTGGTTGTGGAAGTATTACAGTAAATTACGATGGTAAAGCAAAACATCAAACAATCATTGAAGATAATGTCTTTGTTGGTTGTAATTCTAATTTAATTGCACCAATTAAGATAGAGGCCAATGCTGTAATTGCTGCAGGAACAACAGTTACTAATGATGTTCCTAGTGAATCTTTAGCAATTGGTCGTGTTCGACAAGAAATTAAAAATGATTTTTCTACAAAATTTAAACCGGAGGATAAATAAATGTTAACGAGAACTTTAGTCTTTTCATTATCAACAAGCAAAAAATTAACTAAATCGATTTGTGAATTATTAAATACTGAGGAAAGTAAATGTAATGTCTTAAAATTTGCAGATGGTGAAACACTTATTGAGATTGAAAAATCAGTTCGTGGTAAGAACTGCTATATTGTTCAATCAACTTGTTCACCAGCTAATGAATCAATTATGGAATTATTGATTATGATTGATGCCTTAAAAAGAGCAAGCGCGCGAACAATAAATGTTATCATTCCTTATTATGGTTATGCACGTCAAGATCGTAAAGCGAAACCACGTCAGCCTATTACTTCTCGTTTAGTTGCAGATATGTTACAAACAGCAGGTGCTGATCGTGTTATTACTTTTGATTTGCATGCCCCACAAATTCAAGGGTTCTTTACTATACCAATTGATGATATTTATGCCTTACCTTTACTTGCTAAACATTTCAGCTCTTTAAAAGGTCAAGATTTAGTCGTTGTCTCACCTGATCATGGTGGAACAACAAGAGCTCGTTCACTAGCAAAAATGCTTGATTGTCCGATTGCAATTATTGATAAAAGACGACCAAGTGCTAATGTTGCTGAAGTAATGAATATCATTGGTTCAGTTGAAGGAAAAATTGCTATACTTATTGATGACATGATTGATACGGCTGGAACAATTTGTGCTGGAGCACAAGCAATTAAGGATCTTGGTGCTACAAAGGTTCTAGCATCTTGTACTCATCCTGTTTTATCTGGTCCTGCGATTGAAAGAATTCAAAACTCAGTTATTGAAGAACTAGTAACTACTGATACTATTGAACTAAGTCAAGAGAAACAAATTGATAAAATAAAAGTTGTTAGTGTTGCTCCAATTATTGCTTCTGTTATTGAACATATTGAAACTGTTAAGCCAGTTAGTGAAGCAATAAAGAAATGCGAATAAAATGAAGTTAATTGTTGGCTTAGGAAATCCTGGTAGTGAATATCAAGCATCAAAACATAATGCTGGTTTTATGTGTATGGATTTAATTTGTGATTTGCTTAATATTCAATTAGATAAAAATAAGTTCAATGGGCAATATTTTCAAGGTACCATCAATAATCAAAAAGTTATTCTGTTAAAACCTCTTACTTATATGAATCTTAGTGGTGAAGCAGTAAGTCAATTTGTTTCATATTTTAAGATAGCAATTGAGGATATTTTAATTATTTATGATGACATGGATACACCATTAGGAAAAATCAAACTAAGAAAAAAAGGCTCTAGTGGTGGTCAAAATGGGATGAAGAATATTATTAATCATCTCAATACAGAAGATATTTCACGTTTAAAGATTGGTATTAGTAAAAATAAACTATATAAGACACGTGACTATGTTCTATCGAGATTTTCTGTGGAAGAGCAACCTCTAATTGAGCAAGCTTTAACAAATGCTGCTCAAGCAGCAATATCATTTATTAATAATGATATTGCAACAGTAATGAATAAATATAATAAGCGAGACAAAATCTAAAATGTTTTGTCTCTTTCTTTATCTCAACTATTAAAAGTGTTATGATAATAAAAAGAAGGTGATTAAGTAATGAAAATAAATGTTAACGTTTTACCATTAAGAATTATTAAAACAGTAATAGCTTTTTTTATTTCTTTAGTTTTATCACCTTATTTTTATTGTGATAGTTTTTTTGCGGGAATTGGTTCTTTAAAATCAATGCGTGAATCATTAACACTATCAATTCAATCTTTGTTTGAGCAACTACTTTCAAACTTTATTGCCATTGTTTTTGCCGTAATTTATTCTTTTATCTTTGGTCTTAATGTCTTTAGTATTTCATTTGCCTTACTAAGTTTGTTACTTGTTATTAAAAGAGTTAACTTTATTGATACCTATCTTGCTGCAGCATTTACATTATTGGCTGTCATGTTACTATCTGATAGTCAAACCGAATTACTTAATCGTAGTTTTGATCGTTTTTACTCAACATTCTTTGGTATGGTTATTGCTTTAATTGTTAATGCTGCTATTTTCAGACCAAAAAATATTGATAATTTAAATCAAATTCTTATTAAACTAAACAATTATGTTCATATTATTATGGCTCATGATTTAGATGAATATGCTTATTTAGAATTACAAAATACTCTTGCTGATTTAGAACGCGAGAAAAATATCGCTACTGAGGAGCTAAACGTTCGTTTTATTTCAAAAAATAAAAGGATTTCCCTCTATGATCGACTTAATCAAATCAGTGTCGTGGAGACCCAGGCTGAAGTTATTTTTGATTTATTTAATCTTGATTTAGATTTTAGGGATGAAATAATACCCATCATTATTAAGTTAAATGGCATTAGTCAATATCCTAGTGATGAGAACAACAATGAAATAGTCAATATTAAAGATGAAATAAAAATATTATATAATCAATATACTAATGATGAGAACTTTTTTAAACATACTAATTTTCTTTCTAATTTAAATGTATATATTAATACCTTAACAGAAGCCAATCGATTAGAAAAATAAAAAGGAGCGATATAATTATCGTTCCTTTTTTTCTGATAGAATGTACTATTTAAAATATCTATTAAGCATTCCTTGTAAAGCTTTACCATGTCTTGCTTCATCTTTAGATATTTCATGAACTGCATCATGAATAGCATCCAAGTTTTGTTTTTTAGCTTCAGCGGCAATTTTCATTCTTAATTCACATGCTCCATTTTCACCATGAACCATTTTTTCTAAGTTTTCCTTAGTTGATGCAAAGATTTTATCTTGCGCTAACTCCTCAAATTTTGCTGCATGCTCTGCTTCTTCCCAAGCAATTTGTCTTAAAACTTCTGCTACTTCAGGATAACCTTCACGATATGCAACTCGTGCCATTGCAAGGTACATACCTACTTCAGTGATTTCAGCATTGAAACAACTTAAAAGTCCTTCGTAAATCTCAGGATCTACTCCTTTAGCAACTCCTAATTCATGTTCTGCTGCCCATACTAAATCATCAGAAATTTCTACTTCTACAAATTTATCTGGTCCTACACCACATAACTCACATTTTTCATTATTGTCTTGAATGTGACCACAGACTAAACATTTATATTTTTTCATAATATCTACCTCCTTTTGGTATTATAGCAATTCTATTAAAATAATGCTACTTATTTGCTTTCTAAATAGCCAATAATCATCATTTTGAATTTTTGACATTTTTCATCATATTCTGCTTTTTCTAAGTTTGTTCCAATTGTAATATTAGACAAATATCCATATAAAGATTGATAAATTAATTTAGCAATTTCTCTTGGTTTCATTTCTTTTTTAGTTATCGTTCCATCAATATAACCCTCATTAATTATATTTGTTAACTCACTAATGAAAACACGATGCATCTCATATGATTTCTCATCATCATCAGCACGTCTTTTTAAACGATAGCTTAAGTAAATTCTAACTTGTGTAATGAAAAGGAAGTCAGTGATATGACCATAGTAACTTTCAAAATTAGTCTGTAAAGCCATTTTCATATTCTCAATTCCTGATTTATTCTCATCATATTGAATATGGAAATCTGGATCTACAGCTGAAGTTACTTCAACCATTAGATAATTAAGTAAATCTGTCTTTGATTCAAAATAATTATAAATTGTTCTCCTTGTAATATCACATGCTTCAGCAATATCGTTCATTGAAGTTGCTGAAATTCCCCTCTCCAAAAACATTTTATAAGCGTTTTCTACAATCAATTTCTTTCTTTTTGATTTAGTTCTTGATAAAATTTTTTCCTCATTCATTCTTTTCACTCTCTTCCCTCTTAATAATTTCATACATTTCATTTGCACTTTCTTTTTTTACTTTTTCAGAAATATCCAATATTTTTATCGTTAATTGAACATCTCCAAATTTAATTTTTACTAAATCGCCAACTTCCACATCAGTAGCTGGTTTAGCAATCTTTTCGTTTATTTGTACTCTATTCTTTTCAATAATTTCTTTTGCAACAGCTCTTCTTTTAATTATACGACTAACTTGTAAATACTTATCAATTCTCATTTAATAAACCTATTGTCTTCTGTATGTTCTCTATAGCCTGTTCTTTTCCATATAATTCAATAACTGTTGATAGGTCCCCACCACTCCTTTTACATGATATCGCCAAACGAATTGGCATAAACAATTGCTTTCCTTTCAAACTTAACGCTTTACCAATAACATTAATCGTTTCTTTAATCGTGATACTATCGAAAGATTCCATTTTATTGAATTCTTCACTCATAACTTTTAAAAGCTCTAGAGAATTTTGTTCTTTTAAAAAGTTAATGTCTTCCTCTGTTAAATTGTATTCCTCAAAATACGGTTTTACTAGCTCAACAATTTCTTTGCAGTAATTTAGTTGAGGCTTATATAATTCTATTATTGCATCTATCCATTCATCATCTTTTTCATTTAATGGATAGTTTTCATTTAAATAAACTAAACACATTTCTTTAATACGTTCTAAACTACTTTCCTTAATATAATGATTATCTAGCCAATGCAATTTCTTTTTATCAAACATTGATGATGACTTTGATAGTCTCTTTTCATCAAACATGGCAATAATTTCTTCTTTAGTAAAGATCTCTTCTTCAATATTTGGACTCCAACCAAGTAAAGCAAAGAAATTAAATAAAGCTTCAGGTAAATAGCCATCTTCTTTATATTGAGAAATGAATTGCATAATAGTCTCATCTCTTTTTGATAATTTTTTACGCTCTTCGTTTACAATTAAAGTTAAATGTCCAAATTCAGGTGCTATAAAATTTAAAGCATCATAAATCATTATTTGTTTAGGTGTATTAGAAATATGCTCTTCACCTCTAAAAACATGTGATATTTTCATTAACGCATCATCGATCGCAACCCCAAAATTGTAAGTTGCAATACCATTAGACTTAATAATTACCCAATCAGAAATGTCTTTTCCAATTACTGAAATTTTTCCTCTAACAATATCATCCCATTCATAAACCTTATCTTGATCTACTTTAAATCTTATCGATGGTTTACGTCCTTCTTTTTTATATTGTTCTTTTTGTTCATCACTTAAATTTAAACATGTTCTCTCATATCTAAAAGAGTGTTGCCCATTTGCTTCTTGTCTTTTTCTTGATTCATCTAGTTCATCAGTACTACAGTAGCATTCATAAGCTAAACCTTGAGCAACTAACTCATCTGCATATTTTTGATAAATGTCTAGACGCTCTGTTTGACGATATGGACCATAATCACCTGGTTTTAATGGTGACTCATCAGGTATTATTCCTAACCACTCTAAATTTTCTAATTGACTTGCCTCTCCATTAGGAATATTTCTTTCAAGATCAGTATCTTCTAATCTGAAAATGAAATCTCCATCATAGTGTTTTGCAAATAAATAATTAAATAATGCTGTTCTAGCACCACCAATGTGTAAATGTCCTGTTGGACTAGGTGCATATCTTACTCTTACTTTACTCATTTTATTCTCCTATCGATATCTAAATTTTTTATCATATATGTATGAACCAATTAATCCTGTTATTAAACCAAATAGATGACCCATTAAACTAATTCCTGGCATAAATGAAATAACTAGGTTTATTATAATAATTGGTAACATATTTACAATTAATTGATTGTAACCATACTTTGCTTGCTTAAGAGCAAAGTAGATTAATACACCAAATAAGCCATAAATTGCTCCACTTGAACCAACTGCTATTGCATTACTAAAGAAAACAATTCCTAGACCACTAACTAAAGCAGCTGCAAAGTATATTATAACAGAAAATTTCTCATCTGTAAATTTAATTACTGGTTCTGCTAAAGAATATAATGCAATCATATTTACTGCTAAATGCATAATATCACCATGAGCAAACGAATACGTTAACACACGATAATATTGATGATAGTCTAAGACTAAGTTTTTTTGTACACCTAATAGATCATAGCTTGTAAGACCATATTGTCTTCCAAACAAATCAATAGCAAAATAAATTACAACATATATTATTATTAAAATTGTAAACTTATTGTTATTTCTCATCATATTCTAGCAGAGTTATTGCTTGTGCCATAACTCCTTCACCTCTTCCAATAAAACCTACTTTTTCTCCTCTAGTAGCTTTTATGTTAATTATATTGTAATCTATTTGTAAACTTTTTGCAATTTTTTTACGCATACTTTCTTTAAATGGACTTATTTTAGGTTCTTCGATAACAATAAGGCTATCAATATTTACAACTCTATACCCTTCTTTTCTCATTACCAGACCAATCTCTTCTAGCATTTCTAATGACGATCGGTTCTTATTTTTAATATCACTATCACTAAAGAAATCACCTAGATCACCTAAAGCAAGTGCTCCGATTATTGATTCTGTTATTGCATGAACTAAGGCATCTCCATCACTATGCGCTACACAACCCTTAGTGCTTTCAATATTAATACCTCCAAGTATCAACGGTAAGCCTTCAACAAGTTGATGAATATCAGTTGATTGTCCAATTCTTAACTTTGACATTCTCTTTCACCTCTTAGCTAGTATTCTACTTTATTTTTATCAGGATTGAAACTTTTTACCCTATTAGTTCACAATTATATTTAATTACATCTCAACACACTATTATACACTATCTTGTACAACATTTATACACTTTTTTAATCATTTATTAACAAAAAAACACTGAGATTTTTCTCAATGTCTTTCTATATCTTTATTGTTTGCATCTTATTTTTTTTCTATTTTTGTTACGCCACCCATATATGGTACTAATACTTCTGGAATTACAACACTTCCATCTGCTTGTTGATAGTTTTCAAGTATTGCTGAGAAAGCACGTCCAATTGCAACACCTGATCCATTTAAAGTATGAATGTATTCTGCTTTACTATTTCCATCCTCTTTAAATTTAATGTTTGCTCTTCTAGCTTGGAAGTCCTCACAGTTTGAACAGCTACTGATCTCGCGATATGTATCAAAGCCTGGCATCCATACTTCTAAATCATTTGTATTTGCTGCACCAAAGCCAATATCTCCAGTACATAATTGCATAACACGATATGGTAATCCTAATCTTTTTAATACTTCTTCAGCATTTTCAGTTAACATATCTAATGCTTCATATGAGTGATCTGGATGAGCATACATTACCAATTCAACTTTATTAAATTGGTGTTGTCTAATTAGCCCTCTTGTATCACGACCTGCTGATCCTGCTTCTGCTCTAAAGCAAGGTGTATACGCTGTAAAACGCATTGGAAATTCAGGGTTTTGTAAAATCTCATCACAATTGTAATTTGTTAGTGGTACTTCTGCAGTTGGAATTAACCAATAGTCAGTATTTCTTACCCCAAACATATCTTCTTCAAATTTTGGTAATTGACCAGTTCCATACATTGTCTTAGAATTTACTAAGAATGGTGGAATCATTTCAAAATAACCATGCTCTGTTGTATGTAAGTCTAACATATAAGCAATTAAAGCTCTTTCTAGTTTTGCTCCTAAGCCTTTATAAATTGCGAATCTACTTCCTGTTATTTTAGCTGCTCTTTCAAAGTCCACAATATCTAATCCCTCTGCTATTTCATAGTGTGGTTTTGGTTCAAAATCAAATTTTGTTCTTTCACCTACTTCTCTTAAGCAAACATTGTATGTTTCATCTGGTCCAACAGCAATTGTTTCACGTGGAACATTTGGTGTCTCAGATAGCATTTTAAATATCTTAGCATCCAATTCATTTATTCTATCATCTAGTGCTTTAATATCATCGGCATATTTATCTACTTCAGCTAAGATGGCACTTGCATCTTCACCTTTTCTTTTCATTTCACCAATTTGTTTTGATTTTTCATTACGATAGTTTTTATACTCTTCTACCTTTTGAACTAATTCTCTTCTTTCTTCGTCATACTTTAGTACATCATACAAATACGAATGATCATCGCCTCTTGTATTTAATCTTTTAATGATGTTATCAGCATCATCGCGCAATCTTTTAATATCAATCATGATATAATCTCCCTTCTATTTTTAAATAATAAAAAAAGCCTTCTCGTCTAGGGACGAAAAGACCGTGGTGCCACCCTAATTCATTTGTTTCACGTGAAACAAATCTCAACAATGATAACGGTATTAAACCGAATGAATCTACTTAATTTCGAAACATCGCTCCTGGGTTGATTTCAATAGTATCTAATATTAGTTTACAGCAACCACTAATTCTCTATAAATAGATAATCCATTTACTTATCCCGATCAACACTTTATGATGATATGCCTGTATTATAAAACAAAGCAAATGAAATGTCAAATAATTATTTTAATCTAAACAAAACTTTAAAATAAGCCTTTAATTCATATAATAATGCCCTTGGATAGGATTCGAAATTATTTAATGAAGAAGTTAAAGCATTAGGATGTTTAACATAAATATAGCGAATTTCATTAGTAATGTAGATTGTTTTAGCCTTTTGATATAAATCTACAAAGAAATAAATATCTTCAAACATTTTTAGATCAGGAAAAAGAATTCCAGTCTCAAGTAAAAAAGAACGTTTAATTGGTTTATTCCATGACCAGTTTTGCATAAAGAACAAGCGAGGCTTCTTTTTTATATTGGTAACCCTTTTCCTAATACTATAATTCCACACTTTATTTCGATATTTATAATCTGTTTCAAAAACACTAAAAATCATAATATCAGGTGTTTCTTTTTCTAAATCAGCTATCGTTTTAGCAAGTGACTTTTCATCATATAAAACATCATCAGCATCTACAAACCAAATATACTCTTTACTAGCCTTAGCAATGCCATAGTTACGAGCAAGGGCATGCCCCTGATTTTCAGTAGTAAAGATTTTAATATCTAAATCACGATTGTTTGCTTTGAACTCATCTAGAATATGTGCAGTACTATCAGTAGAACCATCATTAACAATAATTAACTCAAAATCACGTGAAGTTTGCTTAGCAATACTAGCTAAACATTTTCTAATATGCCCCTCTGCATTATAAGCAGGAATAATAAATGAAACCATAAATAACCTCCAAGTAAAAGAATAAGAATATCAAGATATTCTTATTCTAACTCATTATCAATATCCTCTTCAACCTCAGGTTGAACAATACTTAAAGTTGTAACAGTCTGCTCATCATCCACTCGAATAATTCTAACACCAATACTATTACGACCTATACAACATACTTGTTGTAAAGAAATTCTAATAACAATACCAGAACTTGTAGCTACAATAGCATCCTCATCACCATTAACAGCCTTCATACACATTAGTGAACCATTCTTAGCTGTTATATTTAAAGTTTTAACACCTTTTGCACCACGTTTCGATTTACGATACTCTTCAACATTAGAAAGCTTACCATAACCAAACTCACTAACAACTAATAAAAAATTACCTTCATAAGATGTTGCTAGTCCAATAACTACAGCACTAGGTTCCAAATTAATACCTCTAACTCCACTAGCTGTACGTCCCATTGCTCTAACCTCAGTCTCATCAAAACGAACTAACTTACCATTACTTGAAGCGATATAAATCTCTTGCTTCCCATCAGTTAATTTTACTTCAACAAGCTCATCATCATCTTTTAGAGAAATAGCAATTTTACCATTTTGTCTAATCGATTCAAACTCAGAAAGGCTAACACGCTTAACAACTCCATATTTAGTTGCAAAGAACATAAATAAATCTTCTTTAAAACTATCAACACTTAAGATAGTTAAAATTGTTTCATCTTCATCAATAGAGATTAAATTAACAATTGGTAATCCTTTAGCTTGTCTACTGTATTCTGGAACTTGATATCCTTTGATACGATAAACCTTACCCTTATTTGAAAAAGCAAGTAAATAATCATGAGTGGACATGGTAATCATCATACCTACATCATCACCCTCATTTGTCTGCATTCCTTTAACACCACGACCACCACGATTTTGTAAGCGATAAGTATCCTCAGGAAGTCGTTTAATATAGCCATTATCAGTTAATGTAATGATAACATTTTCTCTAGGAATTAAATCTTCATCCTCTAAATCAAATGATCCTACAATTATTTCAGTTTTTCTTTTATCAGCATATTTTTCTTTAACAAATGTTAACTCTTCAACAATTATTTCAAGAACACGATAATGATTATCTAAAATATCTTGTAGATAATTAATATTTTCATGAAGATCTTTTAACTCAGCATCTAATTTCTCACGTGCTAAGCCAGTTAAACGTGATAGCTTCATATCCAGAATAGCTTTAGCTTGAATTTCTGTAAAGCCAAATTCAGCATGTAATGATTCAATAGCTTTAGCATCATTTTCTGAAGTCTTAATGATATCAATAACACGATTAATATTGTCTAAAGCTAATTGTAACCCTTCCAAAATATGTGCTCTAGCTTGGGCTTTATTAAGACGAAACTGCGTTCTTCTTTCAATTATTTCGATTTGATGTTTCAAATATAATTGCAACATATCCTTTAAATTAAGTAGAATTGGACGTCCATCCACAAGTGCTAAATTATTAACACTAAACGAAGATTGTAAAGCTGTTAACTTATAAAGTTGATTTAAAACAACTTCGGCATTAGCATCCTTTTTTATATCGATGACAATTCTAATTCCATCACGATTAGATTCATCACGCAAATCAGAAATACCATCAATACGTTTTTCATGAACTACCAAATCAGCAATTCTCTTAATCATTGTTGATTTGTTAACTTGATAAGGAATTTCAGAAACAATAATTTGTTTGCGGCCATTCTTTAATTCAATAATGTCAGTTTTAGCACGCATCATTATAGATCCACGCCCTGTTTCAAAAGCTTTTCTAATTCCTGATTTTCCTAAAATGTAAGCACTTGTTGGAAAATCAGGTCCAAAGATATACTTCTCATTTAATTCAGCAATTGTTATTTCTGGATCCTCAATTAAGGCAAATAAAGCATCAATAATTTCAGCAAGATTATGAGGTGGCATATTAGTAGCCATCCCAACTGCAATCCCAGTAGTTCCATTTGCAAGCAGATTAGGAAAACGTGCTGGCATAACGACAGGTTCTTGTTCACGACTATCATAATTATCTTGAAAATCAATCGTATCCTCATCAATGTTTTGGACTAATAAAGAAGCAAAACGTGACATTTTAGCCTCTGTATAACGCATTGCTGCTGCCTCATCACCATCAATAGAACCAAAGTTACCTTGTCCTGTTACCAATGGGTAACGATAACTAAAATCTTGCGCCATTCTAACCATTGCCTCATAAATACTAGAATCACCGTGAGGATGATATTTACCCATTACCTCACCAACAACAGTAGCTGACTTACGAAATGATTTCTCAGGTTGTAAATTTAAATTGTTCATTGAATATATAATACGACGATGAACTGGTTTTAACCCATCTCTAACATCAGGTAAAGCACGACTGACAATTACAGACATAGAATATGCAAGAAAAGATTCACGCATTTCTTCAGATATATTGACACCAACTATTTTATCATATGTTTTATCATCCATACTTTCACCCCTAAATATCTAAATTTTTAACATAAGCTGCATTCTTTTGAATAAACTCTCTTCTAGGTAGAACATCATCACCCATTAACATATCAAAGACACTATCTGCTTCTAATGCATCATCTAAAGTAACTTGTAAAAGAATACGATGCTCTGGATTCATTGTTGTTTCCCATAATTGCTCCGGATTCATTTCTCCAAGTCCTTTGTATCTTTGAATATTTATTTTTTGATCAGGATTCATTTCCTCTTTAACAAGCTCTAAATCCTTTTCATCATATACATATTCTACTTTCTTACCTTGTTCTACCTTATATAAAGGTGGTTGGGCAATATATAAATAACCATTTTCAATTAAAGGTCTCATAAAACGGTAGAAGAATGTTAACATCAAAGTTCTAATATGTGAGCCATCAACATCAGCATCCGTCATAATGATAATTTTATGATAACGAGCTTTTTCAATCTCAAACTCATCAGTAATACCAGTTCCCAACGCTGTGATCATTGAGCGAATTTCCTCATTCGCAAAGACACGATCAGCACGCGCTTTTTCAACATTAATAATTTTACCACGTAAAGGCAAGATTGCTTGTGTTGTACTATCTCTTCCTTGTTTAGCACTACCACCAGCTGAATTACCTTCGACAATATATAATTCAGAGACTGCGGCATCTTTTGATGAACAATCAGCTAATTTACCAGGTAAACTTAAACTTTCTAAAGCACCTTTTCTTCTTGTTAGCTCTCTAGCTTTCTTTGCAGCTACACGAGCTTGTTGTGCCATTAAAGCCTTATCAACAATCATTTTAGCATTAGAAGGATTCTCCGACATATATTGTGCTAAAGCATCACCAAAGATTTGACTAGTTATTTTTCTAACTTCACTATTCCCTAACTTTGTTTTCGTTTGTCCTTCATATTGTGGATTAGGATGCTTAATGGAAATAATAGCTGTTAAGCCTTCCTTAGTATCATCCTGTCCAATATTCTCGTCACTAGCTTTAATCATATTATTATCACGAGCATAATTATTAATAACACGAGCTAAAGCCATTCTAAAACCTTCTTCATGAGTTCCACCTTCATGAGTATTTATATTATTACAGAAACTATAAAGGTTAGTCGCAAAAGTTGTATTATATTGTATTGCAACTTCAACAACAATTTCACTATCCTCATCTTCTGCATAAATAACATCAGAGAATAAAGGCTCTTTTTTATTATTTAAATACGAAACATATTCTCTTATTCCACCTTCATAGTGAAACTCTTCATATTCATCAGTGCGTTGATCTTCAATTGACATCTTTAAACCTTTATTTAAAAAGGCCATCTGTCTAATACGATCTCTTAAAACATCATAATCATATTCAGTTGTTTCAGTAAAAATTGTCGGATCAGCTTTGAAGGTAACAACAGTTCCCTCACGCTCAAGACCAGATTCTAATAGCTGAATTTCACCTGCTGAATGACCACCATTTTCAAAACGTTGATAATATTTATTACCATCACGATAAATAGTAACATCTAAATATTCTGATAAGGCATTAACAACACTAGCACCAACACCATGCAGTCCACCAGAAACCTTGTAACCGCCGCCACCAAATTTACCTCCCGCATGTAGAATTGTAAAAATTGTTTCCACGGTTGATTTTCCTGTTTTTTGATGAATACCTGTTGGTATCCCACGACCATTATCAATAACTGTGATTTCGTTATTAACCCCAACAATCACTTTTATCTCATCACAATAGCCTGCTAATGCTTCATCGATTGCATTATCAATAATTTCCCATACTAAATGGTGCAAACCACGACTTGCTGTTGTACCAATATACATTCCAGGTCTTTTTCTAACGGCCTCTAACCCTTCTAAAACCTGAATATCCTCTGAATCATATCTTTCCATCAAAGTTTAGCCTCCTTAACTATGCCTTTATCAATTGAAAATAATTTTGCTTTATTAATAATGTCAGCTTGTAAACTGTTGACATTTGTAGTTGTAATAAATGTTTGAATATCTTTATTTAAATATTTAATCAAATTTTCCTGTCGCTCATTATCTAATTCTGACATCACATCATCTAATAGTAGAATTGGATACTCATTAGTTATTTGATAAATATAAGTAACTAACGCTAGTTTAATCGCTAAGATAATAGTTCTCTGTTCTCCTTGTGAACCATAAATACTAGCATCTTTATCGTTGAGATAAACTATTAAATCATCACGATGAACTCCTACATTAGTCTGTTGTAAGAAAATATCACGATCATAGGCTTTCTTTAAATTATCATAAAATGATAATTCATCTTTAGTAGCAGTAGAATGATACTTCATAACAACCTTATCAGCACTCTTACTAAGATTTTGATAAATATCATTAACAATTATCGTTAAATCATTAGTAAACTCAAGACGATAATCAAGTAGAATCGAGCCATATTCTGCTAGTTTAAGATCTAGAGAATCTAATAGCATATCATCAAGGTTATTTAACTTTAAATAACTATTACGTTGCTTTAAAATTTGATAATATGATGAAAGAGCTACTAAATAACGCGGATATAGCTTTGCGAGCTCAACATCATATAACTTTCTTCTTAACTTTGGATTGCCTTTCAATAGTTGCAAATCTTCTGGAACAAATAAGATAGCATTCAACAATCCAATAACATCTTTAAATTTAGACTCACTGTTTTTATTAATGGCAATTGTCCTTTTCTTATCATTTAATAAGATTTCAATATGATAAGGAAATTCATTCTTAACTAAATTTGCACTTAAAAAAAACTCTTCTTGATTAAAAGCAATAATATCACTCGTCTTATTTGTTTTAAAACTTCTCGTCAACGATAAAAAATAAATTGCTTCTAAAAGATTTGTTTTCCCTTGACCATTTTGTCCAATAAAAACATTCATTTTCTTACTAAAAGATAATTCCAAATTATTTAAGTTGCGATAATTATTACATTCTATGTTCTTTAAATACATGTTATTTTATATTCACTATCAGCAAGTAAAATGACATCATCATCATATAACTTTAGACCACGTCTTCGATCGAGCTTGCCATTAATAATAACATCGTTTTCCATTAAAAAAAACTTTGCTTGACCACCACTAGAAACATAATTAGTAAGCTTCAAAAATTGGGCTAAAGTAATATATTCTGACTCAATTGAAATTATCTCCATTTATATCATCCTTTACGTAAATATTATAGCATAAAATCGAGAAAAAAACAAATATTTAACGAGGCAAAACAATAATAAAAATGGCTAAAATAAGCCATTAAATTAACAATTCATATTCCTTTATTTGCGTTGTAAATTTTGTAGTATAATCTATCTCATCAATATCCTCAAGTAAACAGATTTGCCTTTTTTTGGAGATCTTTATTTCATAACATTTATCATTAATTATTATTCTTTTTTTTAAAAGATTAATAGTAATGTTCTTTATCCCTTCAGCAACTAAATTCATTATCTCATCATTGGCTATTATTAAAGGAATCTTATTATTATTTAGCCAATTTTGATAAAAAATATCAGAAAAGCTTGAAGCTATAATAATATCAAAGCCATAGTCAGCTAAAGCCCAGGCAGCGTGTTCACGTGATGAGCCACAACCAAAATTATGTCCAGTAATTAAGACATTATATTGTTTATCGTCATTTTCATTTAGAATTGTCTGCTTCTTATTGCCTTTAGCATCATAGCGCCAATTATAAAATGCATATTTACCTAAGCCATCTTTACTAGTTTGTTTTAAAAATTGTTTAGGAATAATAATATCTGTATCAATATTATCATAAACCAGATTCATCACTTTATATTTCATTATTTACACCTCCATTTGAAAATGACCATGAATTGCTGCGATACAAGCCATTTCAACAGAACATAAATGAGTACGAGATAACGATCCTTGACGACCTTCAAAGTTACGATTGCTTGTTGAAGCGACATGCTCATTGGCAGGCATAGTATCATTATTCATAGCTAGACAAGCCGAACAACCTGGATTTCTAACTTCACATCCTGCCTCTTCAAATAATCTTGTATAACCGTTATCATCAAGATATTCTTTAATAACTTGTGATCCAGGAACAATTAAACAACGAACATCTTGATGAACTTTATTACCTTTTAAAAAACATGCTGCTTTAATAAAATCACTAAGGCGACCATTAGTGCAAGAACCAATAAAAACTTGCGTTATTTTTACTTCATTAATATTAGTTCCACTAGTTAATCCCATATAATCATGTGTAAAAGAATCAGCTTGTGGAATTGTCTCATTAACAAATACAGCCTGTGAAGGATTGATTCCCCAAGTAATAACAGGTTTTATCTTGGAGATATTAACTTCAATTATCTTATCAAAATCACCAATATAATCAGTATGTAAATCCTGATACTCTTCAATATTTTTTAAAGAAGCTCCCACCTGTTTCAAATAGTCATAGGTTGTTTGATCAAAAGCACATAATCCATACTTAGCACCACACTCAATAGCCATATTACAAATAGTCATTCTTTCATCCATTGAAGCATTATCGATGTATTTGCCAAAGAACTCAAGTGCATAGCCTTGTCCAAATGAAACACCATATTCCTTAAGAATATATAAAATAACATCCTTAGCAGAAATATTATTGTTTAAACCAATAATCTGAATACCCATATTCTTTGGTTTTGTTTGCCATAGAGTTTGCGTTGCAAATACATGAGCGATTTCACTTGTGCCAATGCCAAAAGCAATACATGCAAAAGCGCCATGAGTTGCTGTATGAGAATCGCCACATACTATTGTTTGTCCTGGCAAAGTCAAACCTTGTTCTGGAGCAATCACATGGACAATACCATGATTTTTAGCACCCTGTCTTGCTAAAGGTATATCATATTTAGAAGTATTCTTTATCAATGCCTTTAACTGTCCTTGTGCTATTTTATCATCAAGCTTTTTACCATCAGTTCTAATACTATGATCCATAGTTGCATAAGTACGCTCTGGTCTTCTTACCTTAAGCTTTTTAGCTTCAAGCATTGTAAAAGCTTGTGGTGAAGTTACTTCATGGATTAAATGTAAATCTATGTAAAGTAAGCTTTCTTCATCGTTAACTATTTCATGTTTTGTCCATATCTTATCAAATATTGTTGCCACTATAAATCAATCCTTTCTAAAAAACTATCCACAAACTCATCACACATAACATAATTACTATTATTTAAATCAATAGTAAATATTTCATCAGCTAATGTTTTATCAATTGCATCATAAATTTTCTTAGCAATATCAATTTGGTTGAAGCTATGTTGATACATCATTGCTACTGACTTTAACATTGCAATTGGATTAGCAAGATTTTTACCAGCAATAGCTAATGCAGAACCATGACCTGGCTCATAAAGCGATATTCTATTACCATGAGAACAACTTGCTAGCATACCCAGTGAACCAAGGAAACTAGCAGCTTGATCGGATAAAATATCACCAAATAAATTATCAGTAACAATAACTTGAAATTGCGAAGGATTGAGAGCAAGCTCCAATGCAAATGAATCAACTAGATGATGATCATATTTGACATCAGGATAATCTTGAGCTATTTTGTCAACGATTGAGCGCCATTTTTTCGAGGTTGCTAAAACATTTGCTTTATCAACAGAGGTCAATTTCTTTTGTTCTTGTAGACAAAACTCAAAGGCTACCTTAACAATTCTTGTTATTTCTTCATTACTATAATAAATTGTATCAATTGCTTCGTTCTCATTAATTTCACGTGGTTTGCCAAAATAGGCACCAGAAGACAATTCGCGAAAAAATATAAGATCAATATCTTTAATAACCTCTTTTCGATAACTTGTTAAATGAGCAATTTTAGAATGTGTTTTAATAGGTCTAATGTTAATAAAAAGTTCTAATTCTTTTCGTAAATCTAGTAGTGCCCTTTCTGGGGTATACTTTTCATTATCGTAGCGATGATCACCAATAGCACTCAATAAAACAGCGTCTACTGCATCTAACATTTCTTTTGTTGCTGATGGAAAAGCTGTCTTTCCCTTTTCTATTGCAATTCCACCAAAATCACAATCAATCATTTCAATATAAAATGTCGTTTTCTGATTCAAATAATTAATTAAGCGTTTAGCTTGTCCCATAATCTCTGGTCCGATACCATCACCAGCTAAACACATTACTTTGTTATTCATTAATCTCACCCCTTATCTTATTTATTGAATTAATATATGCTTTTATACTCGCTAGTAAGATATCCTGAGATAAACCATATCCTATTGCTTTCTTGCCATCTTTTTCTATATTTACTTCAACCATTCCTTGTGAATCGACACCTAAATTTATAGCCTCGATATGATACTTTGTAAGCAGAGGCTTAAAGGTAATCGCTTCATTAATTGCTTTAAAAATAGCTTTGATTGGGGTTTTCTCAGTACGTTTTGCTTTAAAGATAACATCATGATTTTTTATCTCAATAGAAGCAATCACATTATCGCCTTCATAATCAACTGCAAATCTAATAATTTGATAATCACTTAGAAAGCTATCATCACTAACATTTAAAATATCATTAATCACCTTATTTAAATCAGCAATTGACAACTTCTTTTTATAGTCAGTAATTTTTTTTACTTGATTATAGAAACTATTAACAGTAAGCTCATCAGTAGGATAATTATTTTTTTTAAGCCAATCCATCATTGCATGTTTACCAGAGTGTTTTCCTAAAACTAAACATTCATGTTTAGCTTTACCAATCATTTCAGGATTAATGATCTCATAAGTATCTCTAGATTTTAGAAAACCATCTTGATGAATCCCTGATTCATGGAGAAAAGCATTTTTCCCGACAATTGCTTTATTAGCTTGAGGAACAATATCAGCATAAGTGGCAACTAAAGCTGATGTTTTATTGATTTCAATAAGATTTATGTCAGTAAAAGCCTGGTAATATTCACCATGTATTTTTAGAGTGCAGGCTAATTCCTCTAAAGCAGTATTACCTGCTCGCTCTCCTAAACCATTAATAGCGCATTCAACTTGATGGCAACCAGCTTTAATTGCTGCTAAAGAATTAGCAGTTGCTAAACCCAAATCCTGATGAATATGAACACTGAATGTCGTCTTGTCAGCATTAAGATTCAATTTAAGATATTCGACTAAAGTTCCCATTTGATCAGGTGTCGAATAACCTACTGTATCAGGAATATTAATTGTTGTTGCGCCACAATCAATTGCCTTTTGATAACAAGCTACAATAAAATCATAATCAGAACGTGTCGCATCTTCACAAGAAAACTCAATTTCATTAAACAATTTTTTTGTATAGCTAACCATTTTTTCAATATGGATAAGTAACTGCTCTCTAGTCATCTTCAATTTATGCTTTAAATGAATATCAGAAGAGGCAATAAAAATATGAATCATAATATTAGGATTACCTTGAGTGGCTTGATAAGCACAATCAATATCATTTTTATTTAGTCTTGCTAGATAGCACACTTTAGCTTTCGTAATCTTTTCACCAATCTTTTTGCAGGCTTGATAATCTGCCTTAGATGTTACAGGAAAACCTGCCTCAATTATATCGACACCTAACTTTTCTAATTGCTTAGCTATTTCTAATTTTTGAGCAATGGTATAATTAACACCTGGTGTTTGCTCTCCATCTCTAAGTGTCGTATCAAATATTTTTATCTTTCTCATAATATAAACTCCTTTCCAACAAAAAAAGCACCTGGCGCTAACCAAATGCTTATCTACAACATTGCTAGAGCCCTAATTAAACAAACTACAAAAGGGCCCGCTTACTCATCAATGGTCCCTATGTTTAATTAAAGCTAATAAATAATGTCTCTTATTCATTATTGTCACCTCTATTGCAACAAATAATAACATTATCT
>JAJDGJ010000015.1 GCA_030265585.1 Erysipelotrichaceae bacterium OttesenSCG-928-M19
AAAATGCATATAATGCTCTTGCACAACCATCAATGTCCGATATCTTGATGAATTCATCAGTTGTATGAACAGCACTCATTCCACAAGATATATTAACGCAGTTAATACCTTTTTCAGCATAGACATTAGTATCACTACCACCACCTGTAGGTACACATTGTGGTGTGAATCCTGTTTCTTCAAAAGCAACTTTTAAATCCTTAATAATTTTTGAATTTTCATCTGCTTTAATTGGATTATAAACACGGACAGCATCAAACTTTACTGAACCACCTAATTCTTTTGCGGCATTTTCAAAAGCTTGTTTCATGCTTTCTGTTTGATTAGTTATTTTATCAATATTTAATGATCTTGTTTCTCCAACTAAATGGACATGGTCAGTAATAATGTTCGTTGCACTACCACCACTAATAATACCAAAGTTTGCTGTTGTTTCTTCATCAATACGATATAATTTCATGTTTTCTAAAGCTTTAGCTGCAATTTGAATAGCACTAACACCAGCTTCTGGCTCCATTCCTGCATGCGCTGCTTTACCATAAACATCAACGTTAATAACATCTTGAGCTGGAGCTAATGTTACAATTGAACCAATAGGTCCACCAGAATCAATAACAATTCCTTCTTTTGCTTTTAAAGTAGAAGTATCGAATTCTTTAGCACCTTTTAATCCACCTTCTTCATAAATTGAGAAAACGGCTTCAATTGGTCTTGATGAAACATTATTTTCTTTAATTGCTTCAAGACATTCAACGATAATCGCAACACCTGCTTTATCATCGCCACCTAAAATTGTTGTTCCATCAGTTTTAATGATATCACCATCAACAATTGGTTTGATACCATTACCTGGAGTTACTGTATCTAAATGAGCAGATAATAAAATTGGATCTTTACTGCTATCTCCTGGATATTTAATACAAACATTATATCCATTACTATCAATTTTTTCTCCTGCATTATCAGTAGTTACTTCAAACCCTAAATCACGCATTTTTTTAGTAATGTAATCACACATTTCTTTTTCATTTTTTGTTTCACTATCAATTTGAACGTAATCTAGAAAATTATTTATCATTCTTTCTTTATTGATCATTTTATGACCTCCTTCTCTTCAATTATATAATAATATTTATAGATAATCTAGCTAAAATTATAAAATAAAATTATACATATGTGAGTATAATGGTGTTTTTAGGGCTTTATTGATATTTTAATATATGTTATAATATACAAGTTAATATAAAGGATGAGGTTAATGGAAATTAATATTGATAATATTGTTATAAATTATGAAAAGGTTGGACATGGACAACCTGTTATTGTGATGCATGGTTGGGGACAGAATTTAGAGATGATGTACTCAATAGTAACAGCCTTAAAAGATAATTTCGAGGTTTATAATATTGATTTACCTGGATTTGGACAGAGTGATGAACCAAAGTATCCATATACAATTGATGATTATACAAACTTTTTAGAAGAATTTATTAAGTTAAATGATATTGAGAATCCTATTATTATAGGACACTCATTTGGTTGTCGTATTGCAATTAAATATGCTGCGCGAAATGATAATTTAAAGGAAATGATTTTAACAGGAGCTGCTGGAGTAATGGATCGAAAAACTTTTCTTTATTATTTTCGTATCTATACTTATAAGTTTATTAAGTTATTCAAGGATGTTCCTTTTATCAAGCATTACATTAGGGAAGCAATGGAAAATAGAGGTTCTGAAGATTACAAAAATAGTAGTCCAATTATGAAGGAAGTTTTAAAGAATACCGTTAATGAAAATTTAACTCCTTATTTAAATGAGATAAAGGTGAGAACGTTATTAGTATTTGGTAGTAAGGATGATCAAACACCATTATGGATGGGACAATTAATGAATGAAAAGATTAATGATTCAGAGTTGATTGTTTATGAAGGGTGTTCTCATTATGCATATTTAGAGAAAATCGAACAATTTAATGAAGATATGTTGCGATTTATAAAGGAAGGTGTTTAAGATGATAGAAGCTTTTTTACTACTAGCATTAATTATTGTCTATACACTTTTTGTTTCTATGAGTGCTCGTAAGTCAATTCACATGTTTCAACAAAATAGATATGAATTAGTAAGATTTAGACAATGGCAAAAAGCTAATGTTACTCAAACATACCCTTTATATATTATGGTGTGTTGGTTTATTATTGCAGTTGTATCGCTTGTATTAAGATCTTTTGAATTAAGAACATTTCTTATTTTAACTGTTCTAGCAATTCAAATTATTAATATTTCAAATAAAAATAAATATGTTACAGTTATTAAACCATTGGTGATTACTAATCGTGTAAAGCGTCAGCTTTTCACTTATACAGTACTATATGTTATTTTTCTATGCATAGTTTTTGGAATGGTTGATAATTATTATTTGTTTATCTTCTTATTATTTGTTTTTAATATTTATCAGATGCATGTTATTTCTATTGTAAGTCTTATTAATTACCCGCTTGAAAACTTGTTTAAGAAGCGTTTTATGAATAAGGCAAAGGCAAAACTTGCCGAGAATAAGTTTATCACTAAAATTGGGATTACTGGTAGTTATGGTAAGACAAGTAGTAAGAATATTATTAATGAGGTTTTATCAAAGAAATATTATTGTTTAGTAACACCAGCAAGTTATAATACACCATTAGGAATTTCAATTACTTTAAATAATAGTCTACAAGCTATTCACGAAGTATTCATTTGTGAAATGGGAGCTGATAAAGTTGGTGAGATAACAGAGTTGTTTAATTTTGTTCAACCACAAATTGGTGTTGTTACTTCAATTGGTGAACAGCATCTTGCGACTTTTAAAACGCAAGAAAACATTATTAAAGAGAAGATGCAAATGGTTGAGATGATGTCTAGCGATGGCTTGGTAGTCTTAAACAAAGATGAAAAACATATTAGAGAATACAATATTACTTCCCCAGCTCAACAAATATGGTATGGAATCGATGAAGAAGCTGATATTATGGCAAAGAATATTGAATACAGTAAATATGGTTCTAGTTTTGAAGTGGTTATTGATAATAAGAGTTATCCTTTTACGACAAGATTATTGGGACTGCATAATATTTATAATATTTTAGCTGCCATTGCGGTAGGTAGACATTTTAAAATTAGTATTAAAGAGTTACAATTAGCGATCAAACAGTTAAATTATATTCCTAATCGTTTAGAGCTTAAACGCCAAAAAGATTATACGATCATTGATAATGCTTTTAATTCTAATCCGGTTTCAAGTAAGATGTCTTTGGATGTTCTTGCGAATATGCCAGGAACAAGAATTTGTATAACTCCTGGTATGATTGACTTAGGCGAAAAACAAGATTATTATAATAAAGAATTTGGTAAATATTTTAAAGGGCGTGCTGATAAAGTTATTCTTGTTGGGCGTAAACAAACAAAAGCTATTTATGAAGGATTGGAAGAATCTGGCTTTAGTATGAAGAATGTTTATGTTGTTAGTAAGATTTATGATGCTTATAATTTATTGGCTCGCATAAAAGATAATGATTGTTATGTTTTATTTGAAAATGATTTACCAGATGCGTTTAATAACTGATGGACTATTTAGAGTTTATTATAAAGATGCAGGGAATTGCTAAAATAGGACTTAAATTTAGTAAAGATGCCTATGCATTGGAAAATTATGCGCAAATTGAAAGCCTAAGTAAAGCGATGTTAGAGAAATATACACAACAGGAAATAGAAAAGGACAATTATTTTGTTAGAGATATTTATCCAACACCTAATATAAGTGTTCGTGTTATTATAGAAGAACAGGGAAAACTTTTAATGGTTAGAGAAATTAAGGAACAAAAGTATTCTGTTCCAGGTGGTTGGTGTGATTTGTTTGAAAATGCTAAAGAGAATGCTATTAGTGAAGTTTTACAAGAAAGCGGTTATGAAGTCGAAATAGAAAGATTGTTAGCTATCTTTAATAGAAGTGAATACTTGCCAAAAAAATCATCAGTGAGTGAATATGCGCTTTATTTTAGTGCAAAAATTATTGGAGGTTGTGCTCAAGTATCACATGAAACAGATGATGTTGCTTTCTTTGAAATAGAAAAACTTCCACAACTATCTTTCAAAAATACACAGCAAGAACTTAACAAGGCTCTTGATGTTTATTACAATGATAAAGAAACTTACTTTGATTAAAGGACTTAGATAAAATGGAATTTACATATATACTCAGTTTTGCAATTGTTTTGATAATATCTTTTTTATTGACGCCAATTGTTGCTAAAGTAAGTTCAGATTTATATATCGTAGCGTGGCCAGGGGAAAGACATATTCATAAAAAGATTACCCCAAGAATGGGTGGACTAGCTATTTATACTGCATTTTTAGTTGGTTGTGCTATTTTTGTGCGAGGCGATCAACAAATTATGGCAATTCTATTAGGTGGTTTTGTCATTGGGACTTGTGGCGTGTTAGATGATTTAACAGAATTAAAGGCCACGACAAAATTATTTTTTCAAATAGTGGCAACCTTAATTGTCGTTTTCTATGGTCAAATAAGAATTGAACATATTAATATACCTGGTGGTTTTACAATTGATTTTGGGATTCTAGCAACTATTATTACTATTCTTTGGATTGTGGGAATTACTAATGCTGTTAACTTAATAGATGGTATGGATGGTTTATGTGCTGGTGTTAGTTCAATTATTTTGGCAACCTTTGCCATGATCTCCTATATGCAAGGACGCGTAGATATTGTACTTTTATCAATTATTTTATTAGCAGCAATCATTGGCTTTTTATTTCATAATTTTTATCCCGCTAGCATTTTCATGGGTGATACAGGATCATTATTTATTGGCTATATGATTGCAACGATATCGTTGCTTGGTTTTAAATCATCTGCTTTTTTAACTTTAGGTCCTGCAATTTTTATTTTAGCAATTCCAATTTTAGATACCTTTCTCTCTATTATTAGAAGGAAGGTTAAAGGAAAAGCGATTATGGCACCAGATAAAGAACATTTGCATCATACTTTAATGTACAAATTAAATTTATCGCAAACAAAGACAGTATTAATTATTTATATGATAACTTTTTACTTTTCACAAGTATCATATGCATATATATTAGATAAAAAAGTTGCCTTCTATATGTTGATTGTGGCATTTATTGTCATTGAATTATTTATTGAGAAGACATCAATGATTTCAAAGAAGTATCGACCAATTCTTAAGGTGGTTGATAGTATTAGAGTATTATTTAAAAGGAGGCAACATTAATGGAAAAGATTGCTTATGTTATGGATAGTTCATGCTTTTTAGATGAAAAAACAGTTAGAGAAATGGATATTTTCTTTATTCCATTGCATATTATCATTGAAGGAGAAGACTATTTAGAAGGAAAAAACTTAGATAAAGATTTCTTGTTAGAAGCGATAAAAAATAAAAAGAATGTTACTACATCTCAGCCAAGTCCTGGAGAAATAATTGAGTTTGTTGAAATGTTGAAACAAGAGGGTTATACTTGTGCTATTTTCTCTAGTATTGGATCAGCTTTATCAAACACTTTGGAGAATACTGTCTCACTAGCAGCAGCAGAGGGCTTTAAAATTTATCCAGTTGATTCAAAAAGTGTGGGTAATGCTCAGACAATTCCACTTTTAAAAATTAGAAGAGAAATTGAGAGTAACAATAAATCAATTGAAGAAGCAATTGCTTTTGTCCAAGATGATATTAATAGTTCACAAACATTTTTGTTAGTTGAAGACTTATTTCATCTTTCACGCGGTGGTCGTATCACAGCTGCAGCTGCAGCTTTAGGCACAATGTTAAAAATAAAACCTATTCTTTCAGTTGCTGCGGCAAACAATGGTCAAATAGATGTTTATGAAAAAGTCAGAACTGCTAAAAAAGCATCTAAAAGAATGGCGGAGATTGCTATTGAAAATTATGATCCTGATAAGCATGTTATTTTAATTGCCTATTTTGGTGGGCAAAAGAAAATGATGGAAGTAAAAAAAGAATTGTTAGCACTAGACAATAATTTAGTACTAGAAGAATATGAATTAACAACAGTAATTGGTGTTCATACTGGTTTAGAAAGTGTTGGAATACAAATCTGTTCAAAATTATAGGAAACTATAATTTTTTTATATTGCAATATTTAAAAATTATGATAAAATAGTAATAGTTACTATTATTAAAAAGGAGGATTAATTATGAGTAATAAGAAAAGAAAGGGTAATTTGACTAATGCAGCTGGTGCACCAGTTGCTGACAATCAAAATGTCTTAACAGCAGGAAGACGCGGTCCAATGGCCTTACAGGATGTTTGGTATTTAGAAAAGTTAGCACATTTTGATCGTGAAGTTATTCCTGAAAGAAGAATGCATGCTAAAGGGAGTGGAGCTTTTGGTAAATTTACAGTAACACATGATGTTACACAATATACTAAAGCTAAAGTATTTGAACCTAATAAGGAAACAGAAGTATTTGTTAGATTTTCAACTGTTGCCGGTGAAAGAGGAGCAGCTGATGCAGAAAGAGATATCCGTGGTTTTGCGATTAAATTCTATACTGAGGAAGGTAACTGGGATTTAGCTGGAAATAATACGCCAGTATTCTTCTTAAGAGATCCTTTAAAATTTCCTGATTTGAATCATGCGGTTAAACGTGATCCAAAAACTAATATGCGTTCAGCGCAAAATAACTGGGATTTCTGGACATTATTACCAGAAGCATTCCACCAAGTAACAGTTGTAATGTCTGATCGTGGGATTCCAGCATCTTATCGTCATATGCATGGTTTTGGTAGTCATACTTTTAGTTTAATTAATGATAAAAATGAAAGAGTATGGGTAAAATTCCATTTAAAAACACAACAAGGAATTAAAAACTTAACTGATCAAGAAGCAGAAGAATTGATTGGACGTGATCGTGAGTCACATCAAAATGACTTATTTAATGCAATTGAAAATGGTGATTATCCAAAATGGACAATGTATTTCCAAATCATGACTGAGGAACAAGCAAAAAATCATCATGAAAATCCATTTGATTTATCAAAAGTATGGTCACATAAACAATATCCGTTAATTGAGGTTGGAGAATTAGAGCTTAATAGAAATCCAGAAAACTATTTTGCGGATGTTGAACAAGCGGCATTTAATCCTGCAAATATTGTGCCAGGAATTGGGTTATCACCTGATAAAATGTTACAAGGACGTATGTTCTCATATGGGGATGCTCAAAGATATCGTTTAGGAGTTAATCATGCGCATATTCCTGTTAATGCTCCAAAAGTTCCAGTTAACTCATATCATCGTGATGGTATGATGCGTGTCGATGGAAATTATGGTGCTACTAAAGCTTATGAGCCAAATAGTTATGGTGCATGGCAAGAACAAGAAGAATATCGTGAACCACCACTAGAATTAGAAGGTGACTTATATCATTATAATCCACATGATGATAATGATGATGATTGTTTCTATCAAGCAGGAGATTTATATCGTTTAATAACTGAAGATAAAAAGCAATTATTAATTGAGAATACAGCAAGAAATATTGCTGATACAACAGAGAATATTAAATATCGTCACGCTGCACATTGTTATATTGCAGATGAAGATTATGGAACAAGAATGGCAAAGGCTTTAAATCTTGATTTAAATAAGGTAATTGAATTAGCAAATATGAGTATTGATGATCGTTTCGCAGCAACTATGTAATAAATGATTACTAAAAAAGCAGTATTGTATTTTGTTGGCTTTTTAACATTAGGTTTAGGATTCATTGGAGTATTTTTGCCTATCTTACCAACAACACCATTTTTAATTATCTCTTTAACATGCTTTGCCTCGTGTAATGAAAAAATGTATAATAAGATACTAAAAATTAAATACTTTAATGAGTTTATTGAGAATTATCGCAATAATTCAGGAGTTACAGTTAAAACAAAAATTAGAGCAATTTCAACTCTTTGGCTTGGAATGCTAATAGCTTGTTTTATTGTTGATAAAATAATTGTTGTATGTATTTTGATTTTGATTGGAATAGGTGTTACAATTCATATATATTCATTGAAGACTAGGATGGGATAGAAATGAAATATTCTAAGCAAAGAGAATTAATAAAACAGACCGTTTTAAATAGCAGTCATCCAACTGCGGAAGATGTCTATTTAACTTTAGTGGAAGATAATCCACAATTGAGTTTAGGTACTGTTTATCGAAATCTAAATACCTTATGTGATAAAGGTGTAATAAAAAGGGTTGCAATTCCAAATAGTAAAGATTATTTTGATGGAATTTTAAGCGAACATCAACATTTAATTTGTGATAAATGTCATAACATCTTTGATTTAGATGTTAAAGCAATGGATGAACTAGCAGATAAAATAGAAAAAGACCAGGGAATTAAAGTAAGTTCATTACAATTGTTTGTTAAAGGAGTTTGTCATAATTGTCAAAAGGATATTGATTAATCAATATCCTTTTTCTTATGTAAATTATTAATAAAACAGCTGATTAATTACTACCCAAAGTTTTTAATGTCAGTAGCAATATCACTTATGGTACTAATCTTAAAAGTTTCAATTAAGAAATTAGCGACATCAGGTGTAATAAAAGCTGGTAATGTTGGTCCAAGCTTAATGTTTTTAACACCTAAATGTAGTAGGGCAAGTAAGACAATGACGGCCTTTTGTTCATACCAAGCGATATTATATGAAATAGGAAGTTCATTAATATCATTTAGTTCAAATATTTCTTTAAGCTTTAAAGCAATTACTGCTAACGAGTAAGAATCATTACATTGTCCAGCATCGAGAACACGAGGAATACCATTAATATCACCAAGGTTTAGTTTGTTATAACGATATTTAGCACAGCCAGCTGTTAAAATAATGGTATCATTTGGTAAACTTGAAGCAAAGTCAGTATAGTAGCTTCTTGATGGTTGACGACCATCACAACCAGCCATGACAACAAATTTTCTTATTGAACCATTTTTAACATTCTCGACGACTTGATCTGCTAAAGCAAAAAACCTGTGAATGAGCAAAGCCACCAATAATTGTGCCTTGTTCAATTTCAGTAGGTGCTTGACATGTTTTAGCCTGCTCAATTAATTCAGTGAAGTCTTTTTTATTGTGAGCATCTTTTTTAATATACTTAAAACCAGGGTGATTAGCATTACCAGTAGCATATAAACGCTCACGATAAGTTGCATTATCATTTGGCGGAATAATACAATTTGTAGTAAATAAGATTGGCCCATTAAACTTTTCAAATTCTTCTTTTTGAGTTGCCCAACTATTACCATAATTACCATATAAATGGTTATATTTTTTTAATTTTGGATAATAATGAGCAGGAAGCATCTCGCTATGAGTATAGATGTCAACTCCGCTGTCCTTTGATTGTTCTAATAACTGAACTAAATCCTCTAAATCATGACCTGATACTAAAATTCCAGGTTTTGTGCCAGCATCAATCTTTACTTCAGATAACTCTGGATTTCCAAAGCTTTCAGTATTAGCTTTATCTAGTAAAGCCATAGCTTGTACTCCTTTGGCACCGACTTGATCAACTAAAGTAATTAATTGCTCTAGATTTTTAATATCATCAATTGTAGCAAGTACTTTGTTAACAAACTCATAAAGCTCATCATCACTATAACCTAGGTTAACTGCATGAGAGTGGTAAGCACATAAACCCATTAAGCCAGTTATTATTAATTCTTTAACTCCTCTTAAATCTTCATTTTCTTCTTTAAGTGTACCAATATTACGCCAGTTTTCTAATGTTAATTGACTACTATCATATGTGAAATCTTTTAGATATTCTTTAGCTTTATTAATTTCATTATCAAAAACTGCTGTTTCAAAGTTAGCATTAGTAATTAATTTGAATAAACCATTCATAATAAATTGATTAATCTCTTTATCAACAATGTTATTTTCAACGATTACCTTTGATAATTGTTTTAAATAAGCCTTAAATAAATCCATATGATGTGCTAATTCATCATCTTTTCCACATACTCCTTTAATTCCACAGGCAATATTACCTGCTGCCTCTTGGCATTGATAACAAAACATTTTTTGTTCCATTAATTTCATCTCCTTTTAAAAACATATTAGCAAATCTATCTAAACTAGTATGTTGCAAATGCAACAATACTATTATTAAAATTTAGTTACCTTAATGTTTAAGTGATAGTTATTTAATTATCAACATGGTACAATCTAGGTATTAAGGATAAACAGAAAGTTAAATAAAGGGTGAAAGTTATGAATGCGTATATTGAAATAAATGCAATGAAAAACGAACTGTTTTCATCAAGTAGTCTTAAAGCAATTTTTCCAATATTACTTCCCGTTGGAAAAAAATTAGTAACAAACTATATTAATAGTGAGGGAGACTATATTACTGAAGCATTTGATAGCGATAATATAGTAAACTACCTAGAAGAATGTGGTTATGTTACTGTTAATTTAATTGAGGATGATAGTTACGGTGTTGAAATACTTAGACTGACTGATTATGCTGATATAATATCCAATGTTAAATTATTAATGAGCTATTCTTTGTTTAAAAATAATTATACTGAAATAATGAAAGCTTTTGATCAATGGTTCTTGGATGATGATATAAACTATTTAACGATTGATTATCAAGACTATTTTAATAAGTATGTGTGTGGTTTTGAAGAAAGCTATTTAAATATTTACGACTATAAAAATATAAATTTTAGTAATTATGTTTTTGATGTATCATATTTGGATACTAATAAAATTAAAGTCGTTGGAAATGATATTATTGATTATATTGAACAAGATAATTTGTTTTATAAGATAGAAGTTGATATGGAATACCTTGTTGGTCATGAACATCGTTTAAATGAGAAAGTAGTTTTAGGTTGTTCACAAATAATGTGGTTCTCAAAAAAATATGCTGAGTTTTTAGATTTTGAAGTGCTTAAAAATTATGATAACTGTTATCAAAATAGAATAATTGCCCAAGATGTTTATTGTATTCAACTCTATCGAGATTTGGCTGATTATGAAAACAAAGATAAACTTGAAGTGATGCAAAACTTTAGAATTGCTTTAAAAATTGACGAGATTGCTCATCAACATGAAGGAATTAGTTATCCGGTTCCTTCAATTGAAGAATTAAAGAAAAATAAAGAAACAATAGTTGTTGATTCTTCTAGCAGCTTAGAACTTGAAAGGCAAAGAATATATGATTTGATAGCCAATTTGAAGATAAGAAAAATGCCTTTATTCACTAAGAATAGGGAATTGATTTTACAATACAATGCTTTAGTTGATGATATCCAACTAGCTTTTAGTAATCGCTATAATCCATATGAAAATAATTCATACGCTAAATATAATGAAATCTATAGTAAAGTATATGCATTAGAAGGATTGGATTATATTGAGGATAAATTTGGGTTTATAATTGATCAAACTGAGCGTTTTGAACAAGAGTTTACGATGGTATTAAATAAATTAAAAGACTATTTTATTACTAATGGAATTGATAGTGAAGAGATGAAAAAGAATTTTTTAAATATTAGCTTACGATTAGGCTCATTACTTAGTGTCTTGTTAGTAAATAGAGCTGAATATTATCTAAAATGGTGTGATTTAGATTTAGAAAAAACTTTGCGATAATAACAGATTATGATAATGAATTTGATTGTGTCAAAGAAATTCAAGAACATCTAAATGGTAGTAGTCAACAAACTATAGTTGAATACATAGCTAATATTCAAAATATTAAATAGTTAGTGTTAAATAGAGAGAGGATAAGGTATTTGGATTGTCAGTTACAAGGTATAGAATAAACTATGTTTTAATTTGTACTACAAGATAACATATGATATAATTTTTACGATAAAAGGAGTGATAATATGATTGCCTTAATAGTAATTGCAATTATAGTAGTAATATTAATTTTATATATTGTTGGAACATATAATGGATTTGTTGCAATGAGAAATAGTGTTGAAGAGGCTTTTTCAACAATGGATGTTTATCTAAAGAAACGTTATGATTTAATTCCTAATATTGTGGAAACGGTTAAGGGTTATGCAAAACATGAACAAGGTACTCTTGAAGGTGTCATGCAAGCACGTAATAGTGCCATGGATTCTAAAACAACTGATGAGGAAATAGCAGCTCAAGGTGAACTACAAAAAACTTTAGGAAGATTATTTGCGGTTGCTGAAAACTATCCAGACTTAAAAGCAAATGTTAATTTTCTTGATCTACAAAATCAATTGAGTGAAATTGAAACTGAAATCGCCCAATCACGTAAATATTATAATGCTGTTGTAAAAACATATAATATTAAGTTAGAATCTTTTCCTTCTAATATAATTGGTAATTTATTTAAATTTACAAGAAAACCATTATATGAAGTGAATGATGAAGCTGAAAGAGAAAATGTTAAGGTAGCGTTTTAGAAATGAAAAAGCTTAAACTTATTATCTTTACATTAATTATAAGTTTATGTTTTGTTGTTAATGTAAAAACAATTAATGCTGATACTATCAGCATTTTTGATATTAAAATGGATGTTAAAGAGAATGGTTTAATTAAAGTTAAACAAAAACTTACTGTTGATTTTAGTAGTAGCAGGCACGGTATTTATGCTAATATTCCCCAAAGATATCAAATGAATTTTGATGGAAAAGAGAAACATTATTTTTTTCCTATTAGCAATATTAATGTTAAAGATAATCAATTTGAAGTTGATAGCAGTCATAATGGTGTGAGTATTAAAATTGGTGATCCAGATGTTTATGTTAATGGTCGAGTAAACTATGAGTACTCTTATGATATTCAAACAAAAGACTTAGATTATAATAATCTCCAAATGTTATATTTTAATATTGTTGGTGATAAATGGGAGAATGATATTTCTACTGTTAAATTTGAAATTAATATGCCAAAAGAATTTAATGATAAACCTGTGTTCTATGTTAATAATGGTCAAGTTACTTTTGCTGTAAATGGTACAAAAATAACAGGATCTTATAATGAAACTCTAAGTTATGGTAATGCTTTAACTATTAAATTAGATTTACCTAGTGATTATTTTACTTTTGAAAGCAATAATAATAAAGAGATGGGTGTAGCAATTATCTATGGTGTTATAGCTCTACTTTTAATAGTCTTGTTTTTTAGATTTGGTAAAGATGATAAGGTTATTGAAACAGTTGAATTTAAAGCACCAAATGGGATGTCAAGTGCTCAAGTTGGTTATGTAGTAGATGGAGCTATTCAGGATAAGGACATTACTTCATTATTTATTTATTGGGCTTCAAAAGGATATTTGTCGATTGTTGAAGAAGAAGCTATAAAAGGTAATGAAAAAACATTTCAGTTTGTTAAAGAAAAAGAAATCGATAATGATGAGTTAGCACTTGAGAGAAATATTTTTAATGCTTTATTTAGTGAAGAATCAACTGTGAAAAGTGATGATTTACCAGATAAATATTTTGAAATAATTACTGATGCTAATGTTGATTATGGTGATTATTATAAAAAAGATAGAGCAATTTATGAGAAGAAATCAAAAGTAATTCAAATTGTAGGTGGTATAGTTGTTTACTTATTGGCAGCTTTGTATTTAGGAATAGTTGTCTATGATTACTTTAGAATGATTTTTGCAGCTTTAGTTGCTTTTGGAATTTGTTTTGTAGTATTTTTAATTGTGGGGTTAGTATTCACAGAAGCGATTACAAATCGTAAAGCAAAAGCTGTAAAGTCTAATGTTATTCTTACCATAGTAGCTATAATTGTGCTACCACTTTATGCGATTGGTTATATTTTTATTACGACATACTTTGATGGTAATATTTTAATAAATTTAATTATGTTGCTACTTAGTTATGTTAATGTGATTTTAATTGCCTTTATGCCCAAGCGTACAGCAACTAGCAATAAGTTACTTGGTCAAATTTTAGGGTTGAAAAATTTTATAAATCTAGCTGAAAAAGATCGTCTTGAAAAACTTGTTTATGAAAGTCCAAGCTATTTCTATGATGTCTTACCTTACGCTTATGTCTTAGGTGTTAGTGATAAATGGATTAAGCAATTTGAAAATATTGAAATGGCACAGCCAAATTGGTATCAAGGTCAATCAACATTTACTAATCTCTATTTTTTAAACTCATTTAATCGTTCGATGAGTGCCATTAATAGTAGTGTCAATGCTATTCCAGATGCTGAGGTTGGCTCTGGAGGGTTCTCTGGTGGCGGTGGCTTTTCAGGAGGCGGCTTTGGTGGCGGCGGAGGCGGATCTTGGTAAATAATCCGATAAAAAAGTGTGATTTTCATACTTTTTATTTTGTAGATAATGATGTAATAGGAGAATTTAAATGAAGATAGTTAAGAAAATTATTTGGGTTTGCAGTTTAATGATAGTTTTTTTATTAAGGGTTAATAATAGTGCTGCCCTTGAAATAAAGAATTGTGCCATTGTGACTAATACAATATTAAATAATAAGCAAACTACTAGTGTTAGTTTAATCACTAATAGTTCTAATGAAAGTTTTTTGATTGCCAATATTATTATTTTATTACTCATTATTTTATTGTTTTTTATCTTTGGACGTGATAAACCACTTGTTAAGCCTGTTGCTTTTAAACCTCCACAACATTTATCTAGTGCCCAAGTAGGTTATCTAGCTAAAAGAAAGATTAGTAGTGAAGAGCTCAATTCACTTATTGTTTATTGGGCTGCCAAAGGTTATTTAGAGATTATTGAAAATGATAGTGAAAGAATTTATTTTAGAAAAATAAAAGCTATTGATGGTAAGGAAATGATTTTTGAGCAGAAGTTATTTAATGCATTATTTAGTGAAGCAAATTTAGTTAGTAAAAATAATATACCTGTAGCTTTTTATCATGGAGCTGAAGTTGCAGGATTGGAATATAGAAAATATTATGATGAACAAACACTTCATAGTCCATTATCGTTGCTTTTACAAGTTATTACTTTTTTAATGGCTAGTTTAATTCCTTTCTTATATATGTTACATATTGTTTTTGATTATAATTCAAATTCGATGACAAATAATAATCAGGGTCTTGATGGTATAGCTTGGATAACTTTAGCAGGCTTAATTGCAGGCGGCTACTTTTTATGTGGTGCCTTAAATCATCGTCAAGTGCAAACTAAAATTACCAATAATCTAAGAACGTTAAGTTCAATCCTTATTTTGTTAGCAACCTTAATTGTTAGTCTTGTTTTTGCAACAATGGTAGATGCTGATTTATCGTATATGATTCCAATCTTTATTACTAGTTATGTGGCATTTATCTTTGTAGGATTTATGCCAAAGGTCGATAAGAAAAATGAAGAAATGATTGGCGAGTTTGTTGGTTTAAAAACATCTTTAGAATATGCTGAGAAAAGAGAATTAGAAGCAAATATTTATCGTAATCCTAAAAAATATTATGATATTATTCCTTATGCTTATGTTTTAGGTGTTACTCATATGTGGATTAATAAATTTGAAGTTATTGATCTATTTAGTTATCAAGTGTTTGCTGGTGGAAAAGATGCTGAGTCGATTACTTTAGCCTATAAAGTATTAAATAGTGTTCCTGAAAATATAAGATTAGATGAACAAGAGCTTTTAGATGAAAAGAACAAGAAGGCAAAGGATGATCATTGATATCATCTTTTAGGATAAGTAGAATTAAAAGTAAAAGATAATTGGTGATACAATGTATGATTATCAGTTATCTTTTATTTTGAATCCTTATCAAGAAGCTACAAGTCAACAAATTGTAAAATACTTTCTTGATAATAAGAATATTATTGTTGATGCGGTCTGTGGTGCAGGGAAAACAGAAATGATTTTAGAAGTAATGAAAATTGCTCTAAATAAGGGTTATAAGATTGGATTTGCTTGTCCACGAAGGCAATTGTTAATAGAACTTTATCAAAGAATCAAGGGGTATTTTAATCATCCAAACATTGGTCTTGTTATGGGAGGTATTCAAGAAAATAGCGCAAGCAATTTGATATTTTTAACTTGTCATCAACTTGTTAGCTATTATGATTACTTTGATTTATTAATTATTGATGAAATAGATGCTTATCCTTTTTATAATAACTTTGAATTAGAAAATAACGCGTGGTTAAGTGCTAGGCAATTTATTTTATTAAGTGCAACAGTACCTGATAAATACTATGACTTAGTTGCTCAAGGAAAAATGAAATTAGTCACTAATTATTATCGTCATCATCTTAAAAAACATCCTTTGCCTTTATTAATCAAGAAGCATAAACTATTGTTGATTATTGAAATTTTTAAAATGATAAAAAACAATAAAAGTGAACCACTCCTTATTTATGTTCCTACCAAGAAGATAGGACGTAGCTTAAGTAAAGTACTTAAGCTTTCTTTTAAGAAGATAAAGTTTGTTCATGGCAACAATATCAATGAAAAAATAATTGCTGATTTTAAAAATAGGACAATCGATATTTTAATTAGTACAACTGTTTTAGAAAGAGGAATAACACTAAAGAAAATAAATGTTCTTGTTTATGATAGTGCGCATCGTATCTTTGATTATGCAACCTTATTACAAATTTGTGGGCGTGTTGGACGCGATAGCGTTTATATTGAAGGGAAACTTGTCTTCTTGGGTGATACAATTACTAAGGCAATGCTTTTAAGTCAGCAGAAGGTTGGTGAATATAATCAAATGCTTAATCTGTCATAAAAGCTATTATTTAAATGATTTTATGGACTTAGTAAGCTATCGCGAATTATGTCATGAATGTGCAAGTCTTGTCCAATATCAAAGAAAACAAATAAAACTAGGTAAACTAATCATAATTATTTATTATTTTAAATATTATGAAAATATCTGTCTTTTTAATAATAATTATAATAGTGAAGCTATTAATAATTACTTACACCAGAAATATTTCAAAAATAAGGGATATTATTCAATCAATGAGTTGGCAAATAATGAAGGTAGTTATGTCTTTTATCGTAGAGAGTTTGATAATTTAATTACTGCTTTACATAATATCAAAACAAGAAGAACGAGAAAAAAGCTAAAAATATATGAATTTATTGATTTTAGAGATAGTTAGTTTAAGATTGATTGTATTATCAAACAAATATGATGTAATAATCAAGATTAGTTGTTTAATTATAGGTAAAAAAATGTTAGAATAGTAACTGGAGAAAAAAATGTAAAAGATAAATAATCATAATATTGAAATAGAGCGATTATAATAGAGTATTACTGACTTTTTAAATACAAAAAATACACAGTATCTATTAGATTAAGTGCTATAATTACTTAGATAGGAGATGGTTATGTGGCTTCTTTTTTTCAAAAACTATTTAGTTTAGAAAACAAACACTATAAAAAAGTCGAAAATATTGCAAAACAAGTTGACGATTTAAAAGATGAAATGAGAGCATCAAGAGATGATGTACTTAAAGATAAAACACAACAATTTAAAAAAAGATATGAGAATGGAGAAAGTTTGGACTCACTACTAGTTGAGGCTTTTGCTGTAGCACGTGAAGCAAGTTATCGTGCGACAGGCTTATATCCGTTTTTTGTGCAAATCGTTGGTGGTATTGTCATGCACTTTGGTGATATTGCTGAAATGAAAACTGGGGAAGGTAAAACATTAACTTCAGTTATGCCAGCTTATTTAAATGCTTTAGCTGGTGAAGGTGTTCATATTGTTACAGTCAATGATTACCTAGCACGACGTGACTATGAAGAGATGGGTGAAATTTTCAAATGGCTTGGTTTAACAGTTGGTTTAAATAATCAAGATATTACTGGTCATGCGAAAAAAGAAGCTTATCAAGCTGATATTACTTATACAACAAACTCAGAATTAGGCTTTGATTATCTTCGTGATAATATGGTGCAAAACTTAGAGCAACGTGTACTACGTGGACTTAATTTTGCGATTGTCGATGAGGTCGATTCAATCTTGATTGATGAATCGCGTACCCCATTAATTATTTCTGGTGGAGCAATGAATTCTAGAAAACTATATATTATGGCTAATACCTTTGCCAAATCATTAAAGAAAGATGATTATGAAATTGACCAAAAAACAAAGGCAATTGTTTTAACATCACAAGGGATCGCAAAAGCAGAAAAGTCATTTAAAATTAAAAATATTTACCAATTGGAACATAATGCATTAGTTCATCATATCAATAATGCTTTAAAAGCTAACTTTATTATGCATAATGATGTTGATTATTTAGTTAGAGATGGTGAAGTATTAATTATTGACCAATTTACTGGACGTATTATGGAAGGACGTCAATATTCTGATGGACTTCATCAAGCTATTGAAGCTAAAGAGGGTGTTAAGATTAATGAAGAAACACAGACAATGGCAACAATAACTTATCAAAACTTCTTTAGATTATATGAAAAATTAGCTGGGATGACTGGTACTGCTAAGACTGAGGAAGAGGAGTTTGCAACTACTTACAATATGTATGTAATTGAAATACCAACTAATGAGCCAGTTATTAGAGAAGACTATGAGGATCAAATTTTTGCAACTAAAAAAGCAAAGTTTGATGCGTTAGCTCAAGATGTGCTAGAAAAATATGAAAGAGGACAACCAGTTTTAATTGGGACGATTGCCGTAGAAACTTCTGAAGAGATTTCAAAGTATTTACGAAAACTTAAAATACCTCATGAAATACTAAATGCTAAAAACCATGAGCGTGAAGCAGAAATAATTGCTAAAGCAGGGCAATTTAAATCAGTAACAATCGCAACGAACATGGCTGGTCGTGGGACTGATATTAAATTATCTGATAAAACTAGAGAACTTGGTGGTTTAGCTGTTGTTGGTAGTGAGCGTCATGAATCAAGACGTATTGACAATCAGCTACGAGGACGTTCTGGACGACAAGGTGATCCAGGTAGTTCAGTTTTCTATTTATCATTTGAGGATGAGCTATTAGTTCGATTTGCTGGACCTAAACTTAGAGAACGATTTGAGATGGCCCAAGGTGATGAGGCTTTAAATAGTAAAATGTTAGCACGAGCTATCGAAGCATCACAAAAACGTGGTGAAGGTTATAACTTTGATATTCGTAAGCATTTGTTAGAGTATGATGATGTAATGAGTTCACATCGTAGCAGAATGTATGGTGAAAGAGATAAAGTTTTACATGCTGAATCAATGAAAGAAACAGTGTTATCAATGATTGTTGATACATTGGATATGCATGTTGATAATAATGTGGATAGCGAGACTGGTTTATTAAATGTTGAAGCGCTAATTAAAACTCTAGAAGGTCGTATGTTTAAACCTAATAGCTTAAATAAAAATGAGCTAGAAAATATGCGCGTCGATGAAGTAAAAGCTTATTTACATGATCGTGCCTTAGAAAGTTATCAAGCTTTTAGAAGTACTGATTCAGATCGTTATCGTGCGATAGAAAAATTAATTCTTATTTCTGTTATTGATAATTATTGGATGATGCATATTGATACAATGTCAAAATTACGAGAAGGAATCCATTTGCGTGCATATGCTCAAAAATCACCTGTGCAAGAATATCGTGATGAAGGAAATGCAATGTTTGAAGAGTTATTTCCATCAATCACACGTGATGTTGCTTACTCAGTCTTAAACTTATCATTTGAGGAATAATAATGGATTTATATGAAATCAGACAAAATATCGAAAAGATTTCTAATCAGTTTACCTTACTTTTTACTAGTGAGGAGATAGCTGCTTTAGAACAGGAGAATAAAGTAATTGAAGCTAAAATGTTAGAAGTTGATTTCTTTCAAAATCAAGCACAAGTAAAAAAGGAAACGACTAATTTAAGTGCTAATAAAAATATTTTAGATAATTACTATGGTGTTGAGAAATTGTTAAATGAAGTAAAAGAGTATCTTGATTTATTAGATGAGAATAATCTTGAAGAATTATTAAGTGAAATAAATCAAGAATTAAAGAAATTAAATACTTTATTTAAGCAATTAGAGATTACAGTTCTACTTAATGAAGAATATGATAAAAATGATGCTCTTTTAGAGATTCATTGTGGTGCTGGTGGAACTGAATCACAAGATTGGGTTGAGATACTATATAAAATGTACCTTGCATATAGTAAAAAGAAAGAGTTTAAGATAGAAGTTGTTGATGCTTCATATGCTAGCGATGTTGGAATAAAGAGCATTACTTTAAAAATTAGTGGTATTTATGCTTATGGTCTTTTAAAAAATGAAAAAGGTGTGCATCGTTTAATTAGAATATCACCCTTTGATTCAAGTGCTAAAAGACATACAACTTTCGCATTAGTAAGTGTTAGTCCTGCTTTGGATGAAATTAATGGAATTGAGATTAATGAGAGTGATTTAGAAATAGATACTTATCGCTCAAGTGGTGCTGGTGGACAATCAGTAAATACAACTGATTCAGCAGTAAGAATTTTGCATAAACCAACTAAGCTTGTCGTAACTTGTCAAAACCAAAGATCACAATTACAAAATAAGCAGGAAGCATTGAATGTTTTAAAATCAAAATTATTAGAAATAGAATTAGAAAATAGACGACAAGAAAAAAATGAATTAAAAGGTGAAGTCGTAGCAGTTAATTTTGGTTCGCAGATTAGAACTTATGTTTTTCATCCATATCAGATGGTGAAGGATCATCGTTCAAACTATGAAAACAATAATCCTGATGATGTTTTATCAGGTGAACTTGATGAGATAATAAACTCAGTATTAATAATGAATAAAGGAAGGTGAAAGTATGATTAAATTTACTAACGTAACAAAAATGTATCGTAAGGGAAGAGTTCATGCACTAAATAATGTTTCATTATTTATCGGAAAGGGTGAATTTGTTTACGTTATTGGACCAACGGGAGCTGGTAAATCGACTTTTATTAAACTTTTATATCGCGAAGAAAAAGCGACATCAGGAACAGTAGAGGTAAATAATATCAAAGTTAATAAAATATCAAATCGTAAGGTGCCTTTTTATCGTCGTCATATTGGAGTTATTTTCCAAGACTTTAAATTGCTACCAAAGAAAACAGTATATGAAAATATTGCCTTTACTTTAGAAGTAATTGGTAAGCATCCAAGTTTAATTAGAAAACAAGTTTTAAATGTTTTACAATTAGTTGGTTTAGAAGATAAAGCAAAAGCATTCCCTCATGAATTAAGTGGTGGACAACAACAAAGGGTAGCAATTGCTCGTGCTATTATCAATGATCCAGCTGTAGTTATTGCTGATGAGCCAACAGGAAACTTAGATCCAGAATCATCAAAAGAAATTATGAATTTATTAGAAGAAATATCAAGACGAGGAACAACGATAGTTATGGTTACCCATGATAGACAAATGGTTAATACTTATAAACATCGAACAATTACAATAGAAAGTGGCTATATTAGTCATGATACGATGGGTGGTGGATACAATGATAATCTCCAAACTTGGTAGACACATTAAATCAGCATTTGTAGGAATTTTCAGAAACTTTTGGATGTCATTCTCAGCAACGACAGCAGTTGCTGTAACCTTACTCTTAGTTTCATTATTTACTGTATTATCATTAAACGTTTCAAGTTTTATGACATCAATTGAGCAGAATATTACAATTAGAGCTATGGTTGATGATAACTACGATGCTACTCAGATTTATGATGAGAAAACTAAAAAAGATCCTTTAGGAGATAAACTACGTGCTCTTTCGGGAGTGCAAACAGTTGAGTTTGTTAGTAAAGAAGAAGAGTTTGATCGTTATGTTAAACTAACAGGCGATAACGCTTCAATGTATGAAAGATTGAAAGATAAAAACCCAATGTCAAATATTTATAAAGTTACTTTGGAAGATGGAAATAGCGACTATGATGCTGTTAGTAAAGCCATTGAAGGAATAGAGGGTATTAAGTCCGCAAATTATGGAACCGGTGGTATCCATCGTTTAGTCGATATTTTTAATCAAATGAGTAGTGTCATGTTATTCTTTATGGCAACTTTAATCTTATTAGCAATCTTCCTGATTTCTAATACAATTAAACTTACTATTTATAATAGGAAAACCGAGATTCAAATCATGAGACTGGTGGGGGCATCCAATGGTTATATTAGATTTCCTTTTATTCTCGAGGGAATTATCATTGGTGTTTTAGGAGCAATTATTCCAGCTGTCTTAACGGTAGTCGTTTATGGAAAAATACTAGAGACTAATGAAAATGGTTTCTTTATAAGTTCTGCTTTACAATTTGCAAGCATGTCAGAAATTAATATGGTGGCAGGATTGTTATTTGCAATTGGAGCAATTGTTGGAATGATAGGAAGTTTAATTTCGGTAAGTAGATACCTAAAAGCTTAAAGGAGATGATTAGGTAATGAAAAAGAAATCCTTATTACTATTTTTTGCCTTAACACTAATATTTGGACAAAGTATTGGTGCTAATACTAATTTTTCAAAAAATGAGGCTTATTATCAAAAGCTATGTGCTAAAAGATCAAGTTTTAAAGCAAATAAAAGTACTTGTGAAGCTTTTGAAGCCTATTTGAAAAAGCAGGCCAAAGACAGTGATGCAAGTGCTAAGAATATTAAAGACCAAATTGCATCGACTAAAAATGATATTAGTAAATTGATTGAATTGATTAAGGAAAATGGATTAGTAATTGAAAAGAAGAAAAAACAAATAGCAACAACAGAAAATGATATAAAAACCAAAGAAGCAGAAATTGAATTATTAGAAGATGAAATCATTGAAAGATTAGCATTAATGCAAGAGATGAGTGGAGAGAACTTCATGGTAGACTTTTTAATGAGTTCGACAAGCTTAGATGATTTATTAACAAAGATTGATGGTGTTACAGCAATCAATAACTCTAATAATGAAGTAATTACTGATTTAGATTATGTAAAAAAAGAATTAGCAAAGAAACAAAAAGCTTTAAAAGAAGAGAAGAAGAAATTAGAAGAGGCTAAAAAAGAACAGAGTCAAATGTTGAAAGATTATCGTTCTAAAGAATCTGAATTGTTTGCGAAATTAGAAGAAGAACATAAAAAGAAAGCAATTTATAATACCAAATTAGATAATCTTAATGTTAGCGATGTGACTGGTTCAAAAGGCTCAAAAGGTTGGATTAGACCAGTATCCCATGCAACAGTGACAGCTATTGCTTGGTATTATCCGGCAAGTTTTGGTGGCGGATGGCATCCTGGTATTGATCTTGCTAACTCGATGGGAACACCAATTAAGGCACCAGCTAATGGTGTAGTTCTAGCTCACGGACAAGCTTCGGGTTATGGTAATTATATGATTACTGCTCATCAGATGGGTAATGATACTTATACATTTATTTATGGTCATATGAGTGGGTTTGCTAGTTTTGGTAGTTCAATTAAACAGGGACAAACGATAGCATATATAGGATCGACGGGTAACTCAACTGGTCCTCACTTACACTTTGAGGTCTTTAGACATAAAGGCAAATCATTAAAAAGTGTTATTAACCGATATCGAAGTGGTGGCGATTTATACTTTGGCTTAGGCTATAATAGTATTGGTTCATGTTCAAGTGTTTGTCGTCTGAAACCACATGAGTTTCTTGGTTTAAGATCAGGACAAGTCTTTTAAGAAAATTAATTAAACATGGTTTTGTAAAAAATCGTGTTTTTTTATTATAAATTAAACAAAAAACAACCTTTGTTGAGGTTGTCTTTTGTGTTAATTTGAAGATACTGTAGACATCAAAAAATGAAAAAGATGACTATTCTAAAAGAGTCATCTTGAATATCATTTTCAAGCATCTTTCAGAATGTTAATTCTGCAGGATTTAGCACCTTGCACAATGCAGGCTGCTGAAGCTTCACAGGGCCTGTCCCTCCACTTCTCTTGATGTCTGAATCAATAATATCATAATTAATTACTTAGTGCAAGTAGTGTATCTAATTGTTATTAAAAAAAAAAAATGGTACAATATTCAACAGTAGGGAAGGTGTTAAGAATGGCTTTTGATAATTTATCAAATAGATTGCAAAATACAATGAAAAAAATCAAGGGTAATAATCGACTTACTCAGGAAAATATGGATGAAATGTTTCGTGAAATTCGTCTAGCATTATTAGAAGCAGATGTTAACTTCAAAGTTGTTAAAGAATTTATTGCTAATATTAAAGAAAAAGCAGAAGGGCAAGATGTTATTAATCAACTGAATCCAAGTCAAATGGTTGTCAAGATTGTTAACGATGAGCTTGTTCATCTTTTTGGTGATTCTCTGGAGGAAATTAAGTTTAGTAAATCGCCTCCAACAATAATAATGATGGTGGGATTACAAGGGGCTGGGAAAACAACAACAGCTGGTAAACTTGCGAATTTTTTAAGAGATAAATATGAAAAGAAACCAATGATGATTGCCGCCGATATTTATCGTCCAGCAGCAATTGATCAATTAAAAACAGTAGGAGAACAATTAGATATTCCTGTTTTTGAAATGGGCCAAATTGATCCGCGAGAAATTGTTACTAAAGGGATTGCTCAGGCAAAAGAAAATGAAAATGATTTAGTAATTATTGATACAGCAGGACGTTTACATTTAGATGAAGAATTAATGCAAGAATTAATTGATTTAAAAGCGCTCGTAAACCCTAATGAAATTATGTTAGTAATTGATTCATTAACAGGACAAGATGCTATTAATGTAGCACAATCGTATCATGAACAATTGGAGATAACAGGTGCTATTCTAACAAAATTAGATGGTGATTCACGTGGTGGGGCTGCGTTATCAATTAAGCATATTACAGGAGTGCCAATTAAGTTTATTGGTACAGGAGAGAAACTTGATGCAATTGATTTATTTCATCCAGAGAGAATGGTTAGTCGTATGCTGGGAATGGGTGATGTTATTTCACTTATTGAAAAGGCAAGTAATGTAATTGATGAAGAGAAGGCTGGCAAGACAGCTGATCGAATGATGTCAGGTAAATTTGATTTAGAAGATATGCTAGAACAGATGGAACAAATGAATAAACTTGGTTCTCTTGGTGGTCTAGCAAAACTTATTCCAGGTATGCCAAATATTAGTGATGAAGAAGAAGCTAAAGCTAATGAAAGGTTGAAGTGTACTAAGGCTGTTATTCAGTCGATGACACCAAAAGAAAGAAGAAATCCACAGCTTATTAAAGCAAGACGTAAAGAAAGAATTGCTAGAGGATGTGGGATGACTAATGGTGATATTAATAAAGTTTTAAGAGAATATGAAACTATGAAAAAAACAATGAAGCAAATGGGATCAATGATGGGTAATAAAGGCTCTTTAAAGGGCATGAAGGATCTACAAAAAATGATGGGTAATAGAAAATTTTAAATTGCTTATGTGAAAATACAAACATTTTGGTTCCTGGCTATTAATTAAATTTTATTTTTGATATAATAGTAATGGTGTAATAAAGAAAGGTGAGATTCTTATGAAAATTAATAAAATTCTATTAAGTTTTTTAATGCTTTTTTTATTTGCCTGTTCAAATGATGAAAAAATTGATAATAAAATACAAGTTGAATCAGTTAGTGTTCAAGAATTAAATGATGAGGTATATTTTAAAACTCTGGATACTAAGGTTGATAAAAAAATAACTGAAAAATATAAATTGACTAATAATAACTATGCTCTTGTAAAAAAGGATAGTGTTAGTGAGTGTAGTGATCCAGAAAACATTATTTTAGAGAACTATGT